>JBBRVA010000215.1:0-10634 GCA_038247295.1 Caldilineales bacterium
TGGAGGCCCGAATTTCCACCAATTGCCAATCAATCAGCCTCGGGTAGCCGTCAATAACTATCAGCAAGACTCCTTTATGCGCTACAATAACCGCCCGGGTAAAGTCAACTACGAACCGAATTCGTTGGGTGGCAATGCCAAACAAGCGCCGGCGGCAGAAGGCGGCTATGTGAGCTATCCAGCGCCAGTAGAAGGACTCAAGGTGCGCGAACGCAGCGAAACTTTTGGCGACCACTTCAGCCAAGCCACCCTTTTCTATAACAGTATGTCCGATCCAGAAAAGGAGCACATTATTCAGGCGCTGCAATTCGAATTAGGCAAAGTGACAGTCAAAGCGGTGCAGCAACGTATGGTTGATTTGCTGGGCAATGTAGATACAGACCTGACCAGTGCGGTAGGCAACTATCTTGGTCTTACCGTCTCGGCGGATAGCCAACCAAGCACAGACGTGGGCACGGCCACAGGCTTGAGCCAGGAAGAGACCGTTAAGGATAGCGTGGTGAGTCGCAAGATTGCCATCTTGGCGACGGATGGTGCTACTGGCGCCGAAATTACGCAGATGCAAACCGCGCTCACAGACGCTGGCGCAAGCAGTGAGATCGTCGCCACCCACTTGGGTGCGATCCAAAGTGCGGAAGGCGAGGCAGTGCCTGTCACCAAAAGCCTTCTCACCACCGCCTCGGTGATGTACGATGCAGTCTACGTCCCAGGTGGAGCAGAAAGTGTAAACGCCTTGAAGGCGAATGGTGATGCGCTGCACTTTGTGCAAGAAGCCTACAAACATGCCAAGCCCCTGGCCGCTACCGCCGAGGGAGCCGAATTGCTAACTACGGCGTTAGGTGAGGCAACCGCCGAACCCGGTATTGTCAGCGGTGAGATTGGCGCTACCAGCCAGTCCTTTATTGATGCAATTGCGCAACACCGCTTTTGGACGCGCCAGAAAGCCGCTCAGGTACCCGCGTAAACAAGTAATTGAACGCTCAATAAGCCGAATCTCCTTGTAGAAAATTCTGCCTGTTGAGAAATTCATCCTATAGCGTAGTCAAGCTTAGGACTTAATCAAACAACAAACATTTACTGCAAAGGACGCCAAGAGTGCAAAGAAAAATCAGGAATCCTTTGCGCTCTTGGCGTCCTTTGCGGTAAAAATCTGCCTGGCTCTGGCTTACCCAATTTATTGAATGGTAATTCCTAACTTAGACAAAATCTGAGATTGGAAATTTCGTCGAACCAATCGTTTGACTGGGCATTCACGATGAAATCTCTTAATCTCCAATCTCAATTATAACCTGTCCGATAACGGAGCCTTAGCCAGCAACTAGTCTTGCAATTAAAGTCAAGGAGTAAAAAGCACACAATGAAGCAACCAAACGAGGACAGTCAGGTGCGGAATGCAGGATTATTGTTAGGTGCGGCCTTATCCGCCTGCTTTGATGGGATTGTCTTCCACCAAATCCTGGGCTGGCATCATATGGCATCCAATTTGGTGCCGCCCACAACACCGGAAGCCTTCGCCCGCAATCTATTGTGGGATGGATTTTTTAATGCGAGTGCCGTGCTCCTGGGCATCATTGGATTGGTGCTGCTCTGGCGGGCCGCACGCCGCCCACCGCCTTTGCCTTCTTCGGCCTACTTTGGTGGCTTGCTCCTGATCGGCTTTGGCCTTTTCAATCTGATCGAAGGCGTTATCAATCACCATCTGCTGCAAATTCATCACGTGCGCGAAGTGGCGAATCCCCTACCCTGGGATTTAGGTTTCCTGCTGCTCGGGGGTTTGTTGCCGCTGCTCGTGGGCTGGCTGTTGAAGCGTCGCGAACGTGTCGCCGCGTAAGCGCCCATGCTTGATAAATTTTCCAAGTGGAGTACAATGCTATCATCAACAAACACCATTTAGAACGACCGTGAGCAATTAAACTCTGTGATTCAACCAAGCAACAATTTTGAGGGTGTAGGAATTCCTGTCGGTGAGCTAACGATCCATACCCGCATCTCAACTACGCTACCGCTGGGTCCAGACACGCCGGTTTTTGTCTTGATCCACGGGCTGCTGATCTCTAGCCGCTACATGATGCCAACCGCCGAACGCTTGGCTCAGTACGGCCAGGTTTTTGTGCCGGATCTGCCTGGGTTTGGCCTGAGCGAAAACCCCACCCATGTCTTTACGTTGTCAGAACTGGCAGACACACTCGTGGCATGGATGGATGCGTTGCAGCTAGCGCAAGCAATTTTTATCGGCAACTCATTCGGCTGTCAGGTGTTGATCGATCTGGCAGTGCGCCATCCGACGCGCGTCAATTGTTTAGTCTTGACGGCGCCCGCTGTAGACCCATTTGGCGGCAACATGGTGAAGCAGTTTATCAACTTGATGATAGATTGGCCGTTAGAACATTTCTCCCTAGCTTTGCCACTCTTTATCGATATCTTCGCCGGTGGCCCCTACCGCGCGTTGCTCACCTTTCGCGACGCGATGGCCAATCCAATCGAGGCAAAACTCCCCCAGATCCAAGCGCCAACATTGATTGTGCGCGGTGAGCGCGACCCGGTGGTGTCACAACGTTGGGTGGAAAAAGTAAATAGCAAGCTGCCCAATAGTCGTCTGGTCGTCATTCCAGGCGGTCCGCACTGTGTTAACTATAGTACGCCGGACGCGCTGGTCGAAATTGTGCGTGCATTTTTGGTTCGCGTGCAGGGGCAAAACCTGCCTGCGCCCGCCATTGCCAGTGATAGGGTCAGTGATACGGATTAAGTATGCAGCAACCCAACCCCTTTGAACGCGGCCAAGTTGAATTGGGGGCGACACGCATCCACTACCAAGTCGCCGGAGCGGGCAGGCCGTTGGTGCTGATTCACGGCCTAGGCGGATCAGCGCGTTGGTGGCGCAAGAATGCCAGCGTTCTGGCCGAGTATTTTCAAGTTTATGTCATCGATCTGGTTGGCTTTGGTCAGAGCCGCAGTAGGGAGCGTTTTGTCCTCACCCAGGCGGCGCGCCTGCTGGCGGCCTGGGTTGATCATCTCCATTTAGACCAGGTCAACTTGATCGGGCATTCGATGGGCGGACGGATTGCAGCAGAATTTGCCGCCGACTTCCCCACCCGCGTCGATCAACTCGTGCTGGTGGATGCAGCGATTGTGCCGTTCGGCCGCGGCTATGTCAAACAATCCTGGGGGATGGCGCGCGAGCTAAGGACTGCGCCGATCGATTTTCTACAAGTCTTGCTGGTCGACACCTTGCAAGCAGGGCCGATCGAAACGTTGCGCATCGGGCGTGAAATTCTGCGCACCAATTTGAGCCATAAGCTGGCGGCCATCCAAGCACCAACGTTGATCATCTGGGGGGACCACGATACGATTGTACCGGTGCAGCTCGGCAAAGCACTGAATGAAGCCCTGGTTGGCAGTCGGTTGGAGATCATCCCCCGCGCCGGTCACATTCCCATGTGGGAACGGCCGGCCGAGTTCAATCAGTTGATTTTGGATTTTCTAGGAAAGAATTCACAGCGGCCAGACGGTGACCTGTAGATTTTGGGAACAAGGGATGATGATAGGGAGACAGGGAAACAAGAAGACAAGAAGACAAGAAGACAAGGATCACCTATCTACCTGTTTCCCTGTCTCCCTGTCTACCACCACCGTCGCTCACTCTTCCGGATGCCAGCGCGCCATGTGCTGGGCATGGGTGGATAGATAGGCGCCGGGCTGAAAGTGCTGATCGTAGAATTCTAAATCGAGATGATGCGCTTGCAAATAAGTCAGCGTATAGAGGCTGGGCACGGTGCCTGGAAATTTGCCAAAGCGGTCAAAAATATACTGCGTCATCAGGGCGACACAGTCGATAAAATCCGCCGTATAAACTTGCGCACTGCTCCGCACGTTGTTACTCGCGCGCCACGGCCCCGGCGTATCCGGATGAAACGGTCCCCCCGCCCCAAACTTGCGCTGCACAAAGGCTTCCACCGCGGCGCGCATATCAGGGTAATGAGGCGGGCAATGGGCGGTAAAGACGCCCGGTAGCCCCGTTACGTTCGGAATTGGCCAGTGGGCAGCCTGGTCAAACTGAAAACCTAGCCCCGGCACAGTTGGATCACCACTGGCGCCTAAAATGGCGAAGCGGTCGATGCCATCGTAGAGCCAGCCCCCCAGCCCCATCGCCTGCAAGATCAACATACCGGCAAAACAACTGGTAGAAAGCTCGGCGCTGCATTCGGCAAGGACGCTCTGTTCTACCACCGACAGCGCACCCGGATGATCGACATCGACTAGATGCCGAAACCGTTCCAAACCGGGGATTGGTTGACCATGAATATCATCATAAATACAACCCCCATTTTGCACGCCATAGCAGAGATCGGCTATCAAATGTTGCGCCACATCGGCCACGGGGATGATCAAGAGACTGCCCGGACAGTTGGCGATCCAGGTGTTGTGGCCGGCGATAGCGGCAGCAGGAAGATGCAGACGACTGTCCGTTAGTTTATGCAGACGGCTGCGATGCGCGTCTAACAGGGCGTTCAGGTCCAGCGCTCCGTCGGCCGTCGGTTCAGCGAGGGCTGGGGCATCGCGCGTGGGGAAGAAGTAGGTGCCACTGTCATCGGTGAAAAAAATCTCGGTCGTATGCCAGCCCGCCGCCGAGGGGAAAGTGCGCCCGCCGGCCGCCGCTGAATAGTTGGGAATGTGCGGCGTGTAGCCGGCATGACGCATCAGCATATAGTGCCAGCCGGTATTGCCCGCCGCAGCCGTCAAAACAAGCATCCGCTCCAGTTCGCTCAGCGGCAAAGGTGGCTGGCGCGAATCGAAGGCAAACGGGCCATCGGGGATCGACGCGCCCACAGCAAAGCGGCGCGAGCGCCGGCCATAGAGCGCGTCGACAAAAGGAAACTGGAGCAGATCGGCAAAACCGGGTGGAAGAGCGTTCGTGTTCATTGCAAAATTAGCGTTCGATGTACCCGTCCATTGTTGGTCGGGCTATTTAGGAGTTAGAATTTGGACACCGGTTTGCGCGCATAAACACAAATAAAAAATTAAAAATCCGCGTTTATCCGCGCAAATCCGCGTACAAAAAGCGTGAACTAGCCGCTAGTACACTTGGGCGGAAATAACCATACTATTCTCCGGTGAATCAGTAGTGAATCAGTAGGACAGTGAGACAGTACAAACACTGTTCTACTGTCCTACTGATTCACTGTCTTACTTACGCCCAAGTGTACTAGCCACCTTCGCCCGCTCTTGATCCACCAGCACCCGGCGCAAAATCTTGCCCGAAGCCGATTTGGGAATCTGTTGCACAATCTCCAGCCGGCGAATCTTCTTATAGGGTGCCACCCGCTCGGCGACAAAGGCCAAGATCGCGTCGGCGCTGACCTCACCTTTGAGGACGACAAAAGCCTTGGGCACTTCACCCGCCTCTTCATCTGGGCTGGCGATCACAGCAGCGTCGGCAATGGCCGGGTGCGTGAGAAGCACAGCTTCCAGCTCGGCGGGCGCCACTTGCAACCCCTTGTACTTGATCAGCTCTTTCAGCCGATCAACCACGTAAAAGTAGTTATCCTCGTCAAAATAGCCGATGTCACCGGTGTGCAGCCAACCTTCGGGATCAATCATGTTGGCGGTCGCTTGCGGATTGTTCAGATAGCCCTTCATCACCTGGGGACCCCGAATGCAGATTTCGCCGTGCTCGCCCATCGCCAATGTCTGGCCGCTGGCCACATCCACTACTTTCGATTCCGTGTTCGGGAGGCAAGGACCCACCGAGCCCAATTTATCCTTGGCCGGGTCGGCACCATAGTGGGTCACCGGGCTGGTCTCGGTTAAACCATAGCCCTGATTAACCGTACAATTGAGCCGTTGCGCACAAGCGCGCGCCACTTCTGCACTCAAGGGCGCCGCGCCAGAGGTGATCTGGCGCAGTTTGGAGAGATCGTATTTGTCGACAAGCGGGTGTTTGGCCAGCGCCAAAATAATTGGTGGGACCAGGTTGGCGTAGGTAATGCCATACTTCTCGAACAGTTGCAAAAATTGTTCGAGATCAAAGCGCGGCATCGTGACCACCGTTGCCCCTTTGCAAAGCGCCCAGTTTAAGATGACGACCATGCCATAAATGTGAAAAAAGGGCAAGAGTCCCATACATACATCATCTTCGCGCAAACTAATGGCTTCTTCGGTTACGCCCATGCTCTGCATAATATTGGCAACCAGGTTGTAATGGGTGAGCATCACGCCTTTGGCCAGCCCAGTCGTGCCGCTCGAATAGGGCAGCACAATCAGATCTTCTTTCGGGTTGATCTGAACCGGCGGATAGTCGGGCGGCAACTGGCCATTGTTTTGTAGTAACGTGGCAAAAGAGGTGGCGCCCTCGGCTTCGCCAAAGACGAAAACCTCACGGATATTGGCCGCCTTGGCTGCTTCCAACGCCGGGCCGATAAAGTGGGGAATCGTCAGTAGATATTTGGCATTGGAATCTTTAAGTTGATTGGTTAATTCATGCACCGTATAAAGAGGATTGACGGTCGTGTTGATGCCGCCCAGCGAAGCAACGGCATGAAAGGCAATAAAATATTCGGGCAGATTGGGGCTGTAAATAGCAAAGACGTCGCCCTTGTGCAAGCCTTTATGGGCTAGCCCAGCCGCCGCCAGTTTTACGGCGCCAGCCAACTGCCCAAAAGTTAGCGTGCGGCCGCTAGGGCCGTCGATCATCGCCGGTTTGTCTTTCAACTCAACGGCTCTTTGCAGAACCAGCGTGGTCAATGAAATTTCGGGAATATTAACATCGGGGAAAGGACTGCGTACGATCATACGAATCTCCTTTGTGGTTCATCCAATATTCGATTGTGGACATCTGCATGCTGCTTGGGAAGCGTAGGGCAAGAATAGCACAGGTGAGGAGAGAATTCAAGCGGGAAATCAAGCATCCACAGCTTGCGCAGATGGCACAGGTTTTACATATTCATCTGCGCAATCTGTGGATAACAAAAACATTGTAGGGCTTAATGAAACATAGTACGAAATTAGCTGATCGGTCGGAACTGGGTGGTCAACGCCTCCGCCCACTGGTGGTTTGAATCGCGGGTGCGGCCGGCCAGGTGCGGCGTATGCACGACATTGTGCCGCCCCAACAGTGGATCGTCCAACGGCAGCGGCTCGACATCAAAGACATCGGCGGCCAACGCCAGTTCGTCGGCCAGGACACGCCGGCGCAGCGTGGGCATGTCGCAGATCATGGCCCGCGTCGCCAGCACAACCAGGCAGCCTTGCGGCAATGCATCGATATGCGCTGCAGTGACAACGCCGCGCGTATCCTCCTTCAAGGGTAACATCGGCGCAAAAATCTCCGCATCCTCCACTAATTCCTCCAGATGCCAAACCCGCCGCGCCCCAGCGCGATGAAAGTTCGGTTCGGCAGCGTAGGGATCCCAGGTGGCGACATCGGCGCCCAACAGGTGGACAAAGCTAGCATAGCGGCTACCGATGTTGCCGGCGCCGACAATACGCACGCGCTTGCCGGCAATGGTGCCATTCGTAAAGCGCAGATCATCGCTAAATTGCGCGCCCAGGGTATTCGGCCCCTGATTAAGCGCCGGGGCATAACGTTGCCAGGCTTCGTGGGCGGTGAGCATAGCATGATAGTTTTGCGGGATCTGGCGCAATGCACACAGCGTCAGGGCCAGGGCAAATTCCGATACCGACTGCCCCCAAAACCCTTCGCTGCGATGGTCATAAATCTGCACTCCACGCTGCGTTAGCATTTCGATAACAGAGGATGAAAGCTTGCTCGCACCATAGAGGGCAGGGAAGGTCGCTTCTTGCAGCGCCGACCAAGGCTGTAGACACGCAACCGTTACCGGCACGCCCAGCACCGCTAAGCGCGATATGGTCTGCGGTTGCGGCACAACTTCCCCGAGCGGCCGGTTATCCCCCCGTGGCAGCCGAATGAGTGCAGTTTCGTCTTGCGCTTGCCAGACATTTTGGAAATGATCGGCCACCAGCGGCCAATGGGCTTCAAAGTCGGCATGGACAACAATCAGGCTCGTCATGCAAAGGTTTCCTTTTGAGTTGTTTCAGACGGTTGGTTCTAGCCCGGGCAGTCCGTCTAGGCTGCGCCGATTCTTTTGGGCGCGATAAGTTGCCATGCCGTCGGGGCCCTTTTTCTCGGCATATTTGTTCAAGGCATCGCGCTCGCCCTGATACGCATAACGCGGCACACCAAAACCACACGAGTCCGAGACGCGCTGAACAGCAATGCGGATCACAGAGCGCACCCCGGGGTAATCGGGAAAGCGAGCGCGTAAGGCAGCGAAGTCGGGATGGTGCGGTTCAAGCGCTGTGCCGATGCCATGCAGGCGTACAATATTGGGCGCACCGTCGAAGGCGCAAAACATAACCACAATCCGCCCATTCTCTTTTAGATGGGCGATTGTCTCCACCCCGCTGCCGGTCAAGTCCAGATAAGCCACGGTGTGCGGATCAAGAATGGTAAACGTGTTCAACCCTTTGGGTGAACAGTTAATCAAGCCGTCATCACTGCGTGGCGCTGTGCTCACGAAAAAGAGATGCTGTTCGTTGATCCACTGCGCCAGATTCTCGTCGATTTGGGTGTACGTTTTGCCCATTGTAACTCCTTATTGGAGATTAGAGATTGGAGATTAGAGATTTCGTTGCGTCAATCGCCAATCTCTAATCTCCAATTCTTACCTATCAATCCAAAATCATACTCAACGCGGCCGATGCGTTGTCCAAGCGCGCCTTGGCTTCGGCATCGAGCGTCCAGCCGACGCCGCCCAGGGTATCGTCCAGTTGCTCGATGGTGTCGGCGCCGCTGATGGCAACGGTCACTTCTGGGTGCGACAGAACCCAGGCAATGGCCACCTGAGCTGGTGTCTTGCCCAATTCGTGGGCGACATCGTGAAGCGTTTGCACAACCTCTGCTACATAACCATCCATCGTTTTACCGTAGATATCCTTGCGGCGCGTGGCCCACAACGAGCCGGCGGGGGCTGGTTCACCAGGTTTATAGGCGCCGCTGAGCAGGCCAACCGCCAGGGGACTATAGGCCATCAGCCCCAAGCCACGGTCGCGCACCAGGCCAAAGATCTCTTGCTCTAGTCGCCGGTTGAGCAGGCTGTATGGATTTTGCACACCCATAAAGGGCGTCGCCTGGACGGTGTCGGCAATCCAGAGCGCACGACAAACCTGCCATGCCTTATAATTACAGCAACCGATATAACGCACCTTGCCACTGCGCACCAGATCGTCCAGGGCGCGCACGGTCTCTTCTAGCGGTGTCGATTCATCATACACATGCACCAAGTAGATGTCGATGTGATCGGTTTCCAGCCGCCGCAGTGAACGTTCTACTTCGCGCAGAATATGATAACGCGAGAGGCCGCTATCATTCGGACCTTGACCGATGCCGCCCGCCACCTTGGACGTGATCACTACGTCGTCACGCTTGCTTTTGAGCACTTTGCTCAACACCGCTTCCGAGCGACCAATGTTGGCACGGTCGTCCATCGGGCCATAGACATTGGCGCAGTCAATTAAGTTAATGCCTTGCGCAATCGCGTGTTCGATCAAACGTTGGGCGGCCGCTTCGTCGGCCTGGCCACGCAAACCCATCCCCAGCGCCAGGGGGCTGACTTTGACGCCAGCGGCGCCGAAGTTTATATAATCCATCGTGTTGGTTCCTTTTTTACCCAGGTTACAGATAGAGATAGAGCATGGAATGTTGCCATAGCCTAAGAGCCATGACACATTATTGAGATGATTATATCAAGAGTGAAGATGGAGAAGCAAACGGCTTTAATTTCTTAGTTGTTGGCTATCGCAACAAAAGAAAACCTCAAGCCTAGCTTGAGGTTCATGATCAATTGATGGAAGCACGGAATTATTATTTCAGATGTTTTTGTTAATTTCGGTAGTCAGCAACCGTAATCGAAAACGGCTGACGCGCGGTGAAGCCCTGAGCATCGGTGACCTCCAATAAAATCGTATAGACACCACCGATGTCGGTGATGTCTGGATTACGAGTGCTGATTAATACATTATCTACTGTAAGTTGAAACCAAGGGGGAATATCGATGGCTTTCAGCACCACAGCGCCCCCCCCTGGATTTGAAACTCTGACGGTATACGAATACTGTTGACCCACAAATGCAGTAGTGATCGGTTGGCTGTCAAAGACGGGCGGTATCGCCGGCGGTTTGACTATTAGTTCAAACATTTGTGAAGCACTGAGTCTGCCGTCGCTGACATTTAACACAATGTTGTAAGTGCCAGCAGAGCCACAACCCGCTGCTACACAGCGCAGTTCAGCCGTTCGATCACCAAGATTCTGAATTTCTAGCCAGCCTGGATTACCACTTACAATATCGACAGTCAGTGGGTCATCCACATCCAGGTCACTTACCCAAAGTCGATAAGTATATTGCTGTCCTTCAACCGCTTGGTCGAGTTGCATACTAATAAAACCAGGCAAGTTATTGGGCACCGGCGTGTTCGTCGCGGTCGGCGGCACTGGTGTATCAGTCGGCGGCGGTACCGGCGTGTTCGTCGCGGTCGGCGGCACTGGTGTATCAGTCGGCGGCGGTACCGGCGTATTAGTTGGCGGCGGCACCGGCGTGTTCGTCGGTGGCGGTGGCACA
>JBBRVA010000216.1:0-10608 GCA_038247295.1 Caldilineales bacterium
ACACTTTGTCGGACAGCAAACGGGCACGAACGACTTCACGATACTCCGCCAGGCTCATCCCGGCCGCAAGGTCCAAGTCTTCTTGTAAAGCTGTCAGCCCTTCCGTATAACCCGTATCGGTAAGCACAGCGCGCGTTGGCAGCGGTTCCGGTGTGGGTACATCGGTTGGCGTAATCGTTACGCCTGTGGTTCCGGTGACGCCGGCCGTGGCTGTTGTCACCTCAGCGGGCGTAATAACCGCACTGTCGATTATCTCTGTCGCTGTCGTAATCTCCGCACCGGTGGTTACTGGCCCAGTAGTTACTGATCCAGTCGCGCTGACGACAGGGGTTGTCGTTACCGTCTCAGGAACCGTAACTGCTTCCGTTGCCGTAAGCGCTTCACTCTCACTCACTGGGGCAGTCGCCGTTACGGCGGTCGTATCTGTGACGCTTGCAGTCTCTGTCACCGTTGCGGCATCAGTAACAAGTCCAGTATCCGTGATTGTTGCCGTGTTGGTGAGCGATGTACTGGCCACCGTTGTCGCCTCGGCAGCGGCGGTCGCCGTGGCTACGGTGGCTGCTTCCGCAGTCGCCGTGGCTTGTGGCACCGTGATCGCAGAGCGACGGGCGGCTACTTCTTCGCGCAGGGCCTCGTCTACCTCTTCGTCGGTGACGGTGATACCAAGCGTTGTCGCCTGTTGTGCGATCACCTTTTCATCGATCATTTTATTGAGCACCTGCATGCCCAGGGCAAACGGACTGCTCAGTGTCGACTGGAGTTGGTTGATCTGTTGCGTAAAGAAGCCCTGGCCGCCAAACTGTTCTTCGAGCTGGGTCATTTGCACAAGCTGGCTTTGCAGTTGACCCTTTTCTAATTTGGTGCGTTTCCAGAAATCCTTGGTGACGATGGTATCTTCACCAACCGAAGCCAGTGTGCTATTCGGCTTGATCGCAAATTCGCTGACCAAACCGATAATGACAAACAGCAGGGCCAGGCCGACAGCAATGCCTGTGCCCAAATATAAGCGCCGGTTGCGCTCGCGGTCGCGCGTACGCATCCGCACTTCTTTACGTGTAAGTTCGCGAGCTTCTGCTTCAACACGCCGATTGCGCTTTGCCATACTTACCTGCGCTTTCGCACAATGCGGTTTTGGTCTGAAGTGTAGGGTAACAGCGCCAAATGGCGAGCCCGCTTGATCGATTGGACAATGCGCCGTTGCACTTTGGCGCTGACGCGCGTCTTGCGCCGTGACAAGATCCGCCCGCGGCCATCTAAGAAGCGTGACAGCAGGGGGATATTCTTGTAGCTAATGTCGTGGAAACGGACATCCGAACCGATGCGGCGGCTGCGTCCACTGCGCTCGTGCGGGGCATACTCGCCCGGCCCGCGGACAATATCGTCGCCATCGTCATCATCGTCGATATCATCATCGTCGTCATCATCATCGTTGTCGCTCAGGTCGGCGACGGCCGGCGGCGCATAAGAATAGCTTGCCGCGCCAACCGCGGCCGGTGCGGCGACATCAGCCGTCGCCGTTACATCTGTTTCCGGCTCTGTGGCCGTGGGATTTTCTTGTTCGCTCATGATAGGTTCCTTTGCTTCAGGTTCAACCCGAAAATTTCTTGGCGCTTGTCGATGTTGTGGAATAAGTTGTGGAATAACTCGTCAACAGGGCAATCGCTTTTCGGCTCGGTTTTTAGCCAATACGCAGATTCAGTCATCGGTCCGCATCAGCAAGTAGCGGAGTACATTTTCGTTCAGACGCAACAGGCGATCCAGTTCTTCGGCCCCACTCGGCGCCATCTCGAACCGGTGCAAGATATAGTGACCTTCGTAATATTTCTTGATCGTATAGGCCAGGGTGCGTTTTCCCCACAGTTCCGTGCTCGAAACTGCGCCTTGCTGCTGCGTAATTGTCTGAACCAAGCGTTCGTTCAGGCTGCGTAGACCGTCGTCGCCGATATCCGGCTGGGCCACAAAGACCAACTCATAGGCGTGTCGTTCTGTGTTATCCATACAGTTGTAAAGCTCCTCATTTTCTTTCTATGGAGATGCCTGCAGGACCATCCTGCAAACAGAAAGAACGAGGGTGCCGGGCATAGGTAGCGTTGGGCACCCTCGTTGCAAACCATCGTTTATTGTACTATAGAGTTGAGGAGGGAGTCAAAATTAGTTGTCAGTGAACAGCTATCATTTATTAGTGACTACGACTTCATGGATCAGCTTGTGTTTGTCACCCTGCTTTATGCTTGTACAAACCCTACTCTACAAATCGCCGGCGCGCTCCAACAGCTGAACCGCCACGGCAGCCGGACCCCGCTCATTGGCGCCGATGCTAAATTCGACCAGATCACCAGGCTCTAAGCGTCGCTGCCCTTGGAGTTCGGAACCGTGCAGATAAATTTCACTGCTGCGCCGGGTAATAAATCCATAGCGCTTTTGCGCGTTATACCACTTCACAAGCCCCCGTTCGCGATCGGGGGCGGGCAACAACTGGCGACAGCCAGGACAGTGCGTGGGGGCAGGCTGTTTGAGTGCGCCGTTGCCAGAGCTAGCTTGGCTGATTGCCTGTTTCTGTTCTTCCATCGACCACAAAAATGAGATGCCACAGCGTTCGCAGAACAGTGTCTCATCTTGGCGTTTGGGGCTGGACATCGTACGATCTCCTCGTAAATTGCTTCTCACCATTTGCTACCGTATAATTCAAACTTGGCTCATCGGGGCAAAGGATGCAATTGACGTTTTGCCCTGGTGCAAAATAATACGTTTGCACACTTTTGGTTGATGAGCGTCAAACTTATGGTATCATACAGGTAATGATTTTCAGAAAAAATCTTCTTATCCACAGGTAACCGTATGACTTCACCTCTTTATGACGTAGCCATCATTGGTGGCGGAATTGTCGGCCTGGCAACG
The DNA here is from genome assembly GCA_038247295.1 of Caldilineales bacterium. GTDB lineage: Bacteria > Chloroflexota > Anaerolineae > Caldilineales > Caldilineaceae > JAPLGZ01. The sequence goes on from JBBRVA010000216.1 coordinate 2,899, forward strand.
GCCATGGCCTTGACCCAGGATCGGGCCCAGGGTGTGATTGTGCTAGAAGCGGAAGATCGTGTTGCCGCGCATCAGACCGGGCACAACAGCGGCGTGATCCATTCCGGGCTTTATTACAAACCGGGCTCACTCAAGGCGCAAAATTGTGTCACCGGTCGCGAATTGATGTACGCCTTTTGCCAAGAACATGGCATCGCCCACGAGCGTTGTGGCAAAGTAGTCGTCGCCACCGATGCCCGCGAAGTGCCCTTTTTGGACAAGCTGGAAGAACGTGGCCGCGCCAATGGCTTGAACGGCGTGCGGCGCTTGCGCGCCGAAGAAATTAAGGAATATGAGCCACATGTCGCAGGAATCGACGGGCTGCTGGTGCCGGAAACAGGGATTGTCGATTACAAGCAGGTGACGCAGACGTACGCCAAACTGGTGCAAAAAGCCGGCGGTGAGGTGCAGACACGCATGCGGCTGCTGGCCTGCCATGCCGAGCCGAATGAGTTGCGCTTGAGCACTAGCCAGGGTGAGATCCGCGCCCGCCATCTGATCAATTGTGGCGGGTTGCAATCGGATCGCGTGGCGCGCCTGTGTGGCGTCGATCCAAAATTGCACATCATCCCCTTTCGCGGTGAATATTACGAACTGATCCCAGAACGGCATGGGCTGATCAGAAATTTGGTCTATCCGGTGCCGGATCCGCAATTCCCCTTTTTGGGTGTCCATTTTACGCGCATGATTCATGGCGGTGTCGAGGCAGGCCCGAATGCAGTGCTGGCTTTCAAGCGCGAAGGCTATCAAAAGCTGAGCATTTCGCCGCGCGATCTCTTGGAAATTGCCGCGTATCGCGGTTTTTGGCGCATGGCGGCCAAACATTGGCGCATGAGCCTGGGCGAGTTTCAGCGTTCTTTCAGTAAGCAGGCCTTTGTCACCGCCTTGCAAAAGTTGTTGCCCGAACTCCAAATGAGCGATGTGCATCCCGCCGGCGCTGGGGTGCGCGCGCAGGCGTTGGAACCCAACGGCTTGCTGGTGGACGACTTTCGCATTATCGATACCGAGCGCATGATCCATGTGCTCAACGCACCCTCCCCCGCCGCGACAGCATCGATTAGTATCGGCCAGACGATTGCCAAGTTGGCTGAGCAACGGTTTGCACTGTAGAGAGATAGGGAAACAAGTAGACAGGGAGGATTTTCATATACCTGTCTACTTGTTTCCCTGTTTCCCTGTCCCCTATTTACACAAGGATTGAAAGTTACCATTAGAGGTGGCGGAGTGAAAACAGTTGCCGATGTGCTCGTGGAGACTTTGCAGGCAGCGGGCGTAGATACCGTTTTTGGCTTGCCGGGCGGTGAAAATGTCGCCGTGATGGATGCCTTGCGTCGCTATGGGTTGCGCTTTGTCTTGGCCCGCCATGAAAGCTCGGCCGTCTTTATGGCCGATGCTACGGCCCGCCTGACCGGTAAACCAGGTGTCTGCCTGACCACGCTCGGTCCCGGCGCGGCCAATGCCGTGGCCGGGGTTGCTCATGCCTATTTGGACCGTGCCCCCGTCCTCATTATCACCGCGCAAACGCCAGATGCATTGCTACCGGATCACACGCACCAGGTGCTAGATCTGGCCGCCCTTTTTGCGCCAATTACAAAAGGCACCTTTCAAGTGCAGCCCAGCGGCGCACGCGAAATTGTGCGTTCTGCGCTAGCATTGACCACGAACGCGCGGCCGGGTCCCGTGCATCTGCGGATCAGCAACGAAGATGCCGCACAACCGGCATTGCCGGCCAGCCACCAATCTGCACCAACTGATCAGTTGCCGACGCTGCGCCCGGAGGATTTGGCGCAGGCGCGTGCCCAACTGGCACAGGCGCGCAAGCCGGTGATTGTCGTCGGCGTGGGGCTGGAGCCAGAACAACCCTATGCCGCGCTGCGCGAGTTGGCGGAAGCTGCCCAGGCCCCCGTGATTGTCACGCCCAAATCTAAAGGCGCGCTGGCAGACGACCATCCGCTAGCCGCCGGTGTGATCGGGCTGACACGCACCGATCCGGCCTATGCCATCTTGGACGAGGCTGATTGTATTGTTGCCGTGGGCTTTGATGTGGTGGAATTGGTGAAACCTTGGGGCCAAGCAGCGCCGTTGATTTGGGTTGCGCCTTGGGCTAATGTGGATCCGACCCTGCCGGCCGTCGCCGATTTGACGAGGCCGCTGCAGACCAGTCTTCATCAACTGATCGATACGGCGTTTGCCACGGCGCCGGATTGGGGCGCGGCACGGGTGACAGCTTTACGGCAGCTTCTAGCCAGCCGAGTTTTACCAGCGTCCAGCACCGGCCAGCTATTGCCGCAGACCGTGCTGCAGATTGTGCGCCAACATCTACCCCCAACGGCGGTAGTCACCACGGATGTAGGTTCGCATAAGATTTTGGCTGGCTTAACCTGGCCGATGGCCTTACCCAACCGTTATCTGGTATCAAATGGCCTGTCGTGTATGGGCTTTGCCTTGCCCGCGGCGTTGGCGGCTGGGTTGGCTTTGCCCGGTCAAACGATTCTCTGCCTTACTGGTGATGCCGGATTGGCAATGGCGTTGGGCGAGTTGGGTCTGCTGGCCGAGTTACAAGTACCAGTGGTAGTGCTTGTTTTGCGCGACAACGCCTTAGATTTAATCCGCTCTGCCCAGGTGCGCGCCGGCAAACCGGCCTACGGCACAGAGTTTGTCAACCCAGACTTTGTACGCATTGCTGCCGCCTACGGCTTAGATGCGTATCGGGTAAACAACGCCGCTGAATGCACCAGCGCCATCCAGGCCGCCGTGGCCAGAATGCGTCCCACCCTGATCGAGGCGCTGATCGACCCCGTGAGTTATCCGACAACGCCGGTCGCCAGTCAGCAATGACCAGGACATGAGTTAATCCAGTGATAACTGGTCACTGATGACTGACAACTACTTTTCACTTTATGCTGCTCGCCTAATTCAGGAGTGAAAATTTGTCAGCCGTAGCGGGCCGTGGTACAATACATCTATCAGCTTTACGGCGACGTCGCCAAGTGGTAAGGCAGGGGTCTGCAAAACCCCCATCGCCGGTTCAAATCCGGCCGTCGCCTCTCAATATAAGATCAAGGCTCACCTAATTGACAGGTGAGCCTTTTTTGTGGCGAAAATTAAAAGGTTACGTAGACCCCTTCCGGGAAGGGTATATCCGATAATAGCGTAGTCGGTGCAAGCCTTCCCGGAAGGTGATTATCGAAAAACCCCTATCGCATCACTGCCGGCAGATAGACCTTTTCGGTCAGGCTCTCGTTGGGCACCGGTGTGGATGGACTGGTGCCGGCCGGGGTTGTTGTCGGGGTTGGCGTGGGCGCAGGCGTGTAGATCGGGGGTAGATCGGCGCCTTGGACAATCCCTAGCGGTTCGTAGCTACCATAGTTAGGGAAGATGCTGCCCAGGTTGGGGTTGCCCATGCGCCGGATCAGGATCTCACTGAGCACACGCCGATAGTCGGTAGTGATCTGGAGATCGCGCCGGTCGTACAGTTGATCCGTGTGCAGACCGGGCCATGTCCCATAGACTTGGCCGCCATTGACCTGGCCGCCCAGCACATACATCACATTGCCGTGACCGTGATCGGTGCCGCGGCTGGCATTTTGTTTGAAGGTGCGGCCAAATTCGCTCATCACTACGATGGTCAGCCGTTGCGTCTGATCAGCGCCGTTGACATTGCTCAGATCAGTATAGAGCGCATGCAAGCCTTGGGTGAGGCCGCCAAAGTGGTTGGCAAAGTAACCTGTGCCATTATCACCCTGAAACTCGTGCGTATCCCAGCCCCCCAGATCCACAGTTGCCACCCGCAGTCCCAATTGCAGCTTGATCATCTGCGCCACGGCCTTTAGGTTGTCACCAAAGCTACCGCCGGGATAGACCGCGCTATTGCCCGGTATATACGTACCCGGGTTGCCAAACTCGACTACATCGATGGCATTGAGTGTTTGCAAACCCGCCGCATGCAACCAACTGTTGCCTGCATACATCTCGCGCAGGGCTTGGCGTTGCCAATCTTGATAGCGCCAGTGGCCGTTGAAATTGAAATCGTTTGGACTAGTCATGCCGATGGTTTCATTGCTGCCGAGCAACGAGGTAGGTTGCAGACTGCCCACCGCCATCGCCGGCATGATGATCTCTTGCGGAATATTGCCGGCGGTTTGCAGATGGCGGGCCAGCCAGCCGCTGCTGCTGTTTTTGCTACCTGGTGTCCCCAACTCCATATACTGCATGGCGTCGAAATGGCTGCGCGTATCACTGGTTAAGCCAGCGGCGTGGACAATCGCCAATTTCTTGGCCTGATAGAGTTCGTGAAATGGTCCGCCGCTGGGGTGCAGACCAAAAAAGTCGTTCAGGACGCGGGCCGGGGTTGTGCCACCAAGAGGAATAGCAATATTTTCACGGCTCTGTTCATAGTAGCCGCGGTCGTCACCGGCGATGGGAAAGACGGTGCTGAGACCATCCATACCGCCGCGCAAAAAGACAACGACTAGGATTTCCTGGCTGGGCTCCGCTTCTGGGCTACCAAAGGCGACATAGCTTAAGCGGCCGCCAGCCATCGCCGCGATCGCGGTCGAGCAACCGACGATAAAGCCGCGTCGGGATAATTTAAACATAGGTTGGCTCCTTTTCTAAGTAGACGGTAGACGGTAGACAGTAGACGGTAGACGGTAGACGGTAGACGGCCTACTACCGTTTACCGTCTACTGCCTATCGCCACTGAAACGACGGTGACATGAAGATCAAACCGATCATCGACCGCAAGCGCTCCTCGATCTGATCATCAGGTAGGTCAAAGTCGACATTGCGCCCACCAGCCATGAATTCGACGACTGGGCCGCGTTCGCTGCTTGGCAATATGCGCCCCATCAACCATTGCGACCAGAAATCGACAATCTGGGTCGGCTTTTTGAGCGTGGGCGGGTTGGTGAACGTGAGCCGCGGGTCGTCTTTATTGGGCTCTACACCGCCATAAGTCCACGAGTTGATCATCCAATTACCCACTCGCCACCGTTGCAGCAAGGGCATCGTGCTGCTCCAGGAGCTTCTGACATCGGGATAGCCGTTGGGCGCCGGCCAGGCATAAAGGCGTTGGCCCATCTGGCTGCTGAGCCAGAGAAAAGTACTATCCGGTGTAAAATCGGCCTGGCTGGCGCGCAGCAGGCTGACCACATATTCCAAGGGTCGCTTGATCTTTTCGCCCCACGTCGTGCTAAATTCCGGGGAGAGCAAAATCGTGCGCGTCACCTGTTTTAGTTGATCCGGCGCATCCAGATTGGCCATAAAGACATCGGCGGCGGCCTGCACAACTCGTTCGGGTGGTGTGTCGCTGATCAAGCGGCGGCAAAGCTTGCGGCAGATATGGCGCGCCGTGCCAACATGACGCGCCAGCAGATCCAACACATCGCGCCCATCCTTGATGCCCTGCGAAGCCGGGATGGCTTGTCCCAGCACCAGCTTTTGATAGGGAAAATGCGCCGAACTATCAAATGCAAAGATGCCTGTATCGCCATTGACGCGCCAGCCGGTGAAGCAGGTCGTGGCGCCATAGACATCTTCATCAACATAGAGCAAGGGTCGCCCATTCGCATCTTTGGGCGCCGGATGCTCAAATTGCCCATTGCTACCTATGCTCAGCGGCACGACGCCCAGATAATTTTCTGCCCCCAACGTGTGTAATTCAAAGAGTTCACGCGCATAGTTCTCATTCGGATTGCCGCCCGAGTTGGACTGGTTATCCAAATAATAGAGCATAGCTGGGCTCTGTGCCACCGCTTCTAACATCTGGCGGAAGTTGCCCAGCATGTTAGCGCGCAGCACATCGCGGTCGTAGTGGACAAAGACCGATTGGGACCAGAAATCCCAGCCATTGATATTGAAGTGGTTAAACCAAAAGTCGGCCAGCACTTCTTGCAATTGGCGTTTGCTATAAACCGCTTTAAGCAGAGTCGCTTTTTCGGTTTCGCGGACGGGGGCGTTGCGATCTTCCCCAGTGAGCGGATTTTTTTGGTGCTCGGTCCAAAGTTGCGCCAATGGTTTGTTGAGCGTTTGAAACTGGTAGTTGGCCAGGATCGCATCGCAGGCGCTGTCGTCGATGGCAGCTGGGTTCAATTGCTGATCGACGTAGGCCGTTAGCGCCGCTTCGGGTGTAGCCCCCAAAGCGTTAAAGACGTCGATCTCGCCTGGCCGTGGCCCAAACGCGATGCGGTTAAGCGCGATTATGGCCAGTGGGGGCAGTTCGGGCGCGTTGGCATTGGCGGCTGCGATAGTGGTGCGGGGTGAACGCATCGCAGGCGTTGCACCGGCATCTGGCGCTGTTTGCGCATCGACGACAGCCGGCGCGACCAACGTCGTTAGCGCAGTGGCTGCGGCCAATAGGCTGGCATTTTGCAACAGCGTACGCCGGCCTGGTTGGTCCGGCGTGGTTATCAATTCATTTTTGTCTTGGGCGGCGATGGTGGGTGCGGTGAGGGGTTGCAAAGAAGAAAGGTGGGCGATTTCGTGAGGTTGCGCTGCTTTCATCAACACCTCCAGGGTATTTGGTTGGATGAACTAGGTTGGACGGTAAACAATGAATCGAACAAACAATTGATAAAGGATTTATTTACCCATTTGTTTGTTAGCTCAATTTTAAGTGTTTGACTATAGGCTGTCAATAAAGCAAGCTTTTGAAGCTGAAAATACTGTAAGTTTTTTTGGCGATTTGCCTCCGCTCTTACTACGGCTGGCATTGTTTATCTACACGTTTTGCCCCATAAAATAGGGTAGAATGCGACCGATTTGCCTACGTATTTTTCTAGATTTTTTCGCTAGGAAAGCGTAGGGTAGGAATCATGAAATGGGCAGCAGAATATAGGTGCTGGTATCGGGCTTGCGCAGTGGGTTACCGCGGGTTGCTATTATGCAAAGATATAATTTTGTAATTTCCTCTTTTTCTGGTATCGTGGTACACTAATTTTTATCTATTTATACATGCGTCTTCCCGTGTATTTTCTTCAGCTGTATCATATCACTTATCTGATTGTATTTTTGACTGAATTTAATCTGAGGAGAAATCTTAGAATGAACCGTTCAAAGGCCTCAAAGTTTGCTTATTTTGCAGCGCTCTTGCTTGGGATCGGTCTGGTCTTTGCACCAGGCTTGACCAGCCAGAATACTGTTTTTGCGCAAGATGTGGCAGAGACACCAACGGCAGAGCAGCCTACGCCTACCGTACCTGCCGCTACACCTACTGTACCAGGAGCTACACCTACCGTACCAGGCGCTACACCTACTGTACCAGGAGCTACAGCCACGGCTACGCCGAACGCTTCGAATCCGACACCAGTAAATCCGACGCCGACTTCACAGCCGCCACAGCCGGTGCCGATTCCAGAGCCGATAACGGTTGTGCTCTTTGGCACAGGGTTAGCCGCTTTGTCCGCTGCGGTTGCTGCTCGCCGCAAAAAGGAATAAGCAGATGGCTCATCTGTGAAATTGTGTAAACTGGTGTTTTGCCTTTATGTTAAACCATCTGTTTGCATAGTTTCGACTGATGAGCGTAAGCAGATAGCTGATTTAACAGCTTGAATAAGACAAACCGGGTGGCTTTCTAGAGGTAAAACTCTGGAAGTCACCCGTTTTTTATGGATCGCAAATAACGCCCTGCATGTTTAACCCATCTACAACGCGCAATCGATCGCTGGCACT
>JBBRVA010000217.1:0-10548 GCA_038247295.1 Caldilineales bacterium
ATCGAATTAGCCCCGACCGCATTGGCCGAGTGCAGATGGCAGGCGACGTCGCGCTTTGGTCGCACCGTTTGCAACTTCGGCTCCTCCACCCTGCAGCGGTCGAACGCATCTGGGCAGCGGGGATGAAACGGGCACCCCTTCGGCTTATTGAGCAGCGAAGGCATCAACCCAGGGATACCCCTTGCGGCCTCCTTTTGTTCGAGCGAAGGCAGGCTGGCCATGAGCAGCCTGGTGTACGGATGCAGGGGCTCACTGAAAAGATCCTCGATGTTGCCCGTCTCGATGAGGTCACCGGCATACATCACCCCAAGGCGATCGACGGCCTGCGCCATCAGCCCCATATCATGCCCGATCAGGATGACCGAGGCACCCAGTTCTGCCCGCAGGGTCTCTAGCGTTTCCATCACCTGATGCTGGACCACAACATCCAGTGCGCTCGTGGGCTCGTCGGCGATGATCACCTTTGGCCGCAAACAGATGGCGATGGCGATGCAGGCGCGCTGCTTCATGCCACCGCTCAACTCGTGCGCGTACATGTCCGCGGCGGTGCGGGGCAGGCCGACGTGCTGTAGCAATTCGCCAATCCACTCGCTCCGTTCGCGCGCGTTCAGCTTCACATCGTGGTCGCGCAGCGCGTCCTCGATCTGCCGCCGCACCCGCGTCACTGGGTTCAGCGAGTTCATTGCGCCCTGGGAAACCAGCGCGATTTCGGCCAGCCGGATCTGGCGCATTTGCTCGTCTGGCAATTCGAGCAGCGAGAGACCGTCGAGCAGTACCTGGCCGCCCTCGATCTTGCCGGGCGGCCGGATCAGGCGCATCAGCGCGAGTGCCACGGTCGACTTGCCGGAGCCGGACTCGCCGACCAGGCCGAGGCGCTCACCAACGTGCAGGTCAAAGGATATACCGTTGACCGCCTGTACCGCGCCTTGACGGGTGTAATAGTGTACACGAAGGTCGCGTACCTCAAGGATGTTCGAATTCAATCCGCACCTCTGTAAAAATACAGTGAGATAGTGAATCAGTAAGACAGTGAGTGCAAACTGACTTACTGTCTTACTGTCTCACTAGTTTGTACTGGCGTCACGCTTTGCTCTGAAGCCTGGGGTTTGCAATCCGGTCCAGACCCTGGCTCATCATGAAGAGCCCCAGGAAGAGGACGACAATGATAACGATGGGTGGTAGGAACCACCACCACATCTGGCGGATCAGGGCACCGTAGGTGATGGCCCAGTAGAAGGTCAGCCCCAGCGACGGCCTGGTCATTGGCCCTAGCCCAAGCGTCGAGAGGCCCACCGAGGCGAGAATCCCGCCAGAGATCGCGCCGACCAGGTTGGCCGCCAGGTACGGCAGCAGATTTGGTAGCAGTTCCCCGAGGATGATCCGCAGGTTGCTGGCGCCGTTGAACCTGGCCACCTGGACATACATTCGCTCGCGAATAGTGAGCACCTGGGCGCGCACGGCCCGCGCCGGCAACATCCAGGCTAGCGCCGCGATGATCAGCGCCATCGCCTCGACCGAGACGGCGCCCAGCATGGACGCGACGATGATCAGGATCATCAGGCTCGGTATCGTCAGCAGGATATCCACGATAATCTTGATAACCTCGTCGATGAACCCGCCGGCATAACCGGCGATCAGGCCTACCAGCGCGCCGATGGTCACGCCGAACACGCCTGCGATCACACCGATCTCTAACGACGTCGGGGTACCGTAGATCAGGTCCGCGAGCACGTCGCGGCCTTGCTGATCGGTTCCTAACCAATGCTCGGCGGAAGGCGGCTTCGCCGGGCGGCCGGCGCCCACCTCCGACATTTCTATCGGCACGAATAGTTGACCCACCAGGCCGAAAAGTGTGACCAGTGTAACCAACGTGGCGCCTGCTATCAGCAAGCGATAGCGCCCCAACGCGCCGACGAACCTACCTTCATTCTTTGCGATCATGCTCTCTAGCCTTGTCGATACTTAATGCGCGGGTCAATCAGTGGGTACAGCAGATCCAGCGCCAGCAGCACGACGCCGATTGATAGGATGATAAAGAGCGAGATGCCCTGGATCACAAAATAGTCGTTCCCGGCAATCGCCTTGAAGAGGAGGTTGCCTACGCCCGGGTAGCCGAAGATTACCTCCACCAGCACGGCCCCCGACATCACCATCGCCAGCGATATCGCCAGCGAGGTCACCTGTGGCAGCAATGCGTTGCGCAACGCATAATCAAAGAAGATGGTCTTTGGCTTCAACCCCTTGGCCTCCGCCATGTGCAGATAGTCCTCGCCCAGCGTGCTTGTCATCATCGCGCGCATACCCAGGCCCCAAGAGCCGATGCTGCTCAGCACGATCGACGCGGCGGGCAGAATGGCGTGACGGCCAATGTCGAGGGCCATCGGCCAGCTCAGGGTTAGGTTTACACCAGCCGTGTAGGCCCCGCCAACCGGCAGCAGTCGCCAGCGCATGGCTATCAGATAGATGAAGAGCATCCCCACCAGGTAGTACGGAATGGCCGACAGCGTCATAAAGAGCGGCGATAAGGCGGTAGCGATGCGGCTTGTTCTGGGCCAGGCCATCAGCGCGCCCAAAAGCGTGCCGAGGACGAACGCAATCAGGGTGGATACGATCAGGAGGCCAATCGTCCACGGCGCCGAGCGCGCGATCATATCGCGCGCCGTTTGCGGGTAGAAGGCCACCGACACGCCGAGATCAAGGTTGATCAGGTCGCGCCAGTAGTTCAAGTACTGCCGCCAGAGCGGCTGATCGAAACCGAACTTCTGGTTATAGATCTTGATCAGTTCTTGAATCTGGTTTTCATAGACGCCGCCCTGCGCGGCGAGTTGGTTCATCCGCGACTGGATGGGATTCGTCGACCGGAGGCGGGGTATAAAGAAATTGAGCGTGACCGCGGTGATCACAATGAGGAAGAATATACCAATCCGTCGAGCAACATAGCCAATGGTCATGCCTACCACCTTAATAACATCTTGTGCCTTGCACCGTGCGATGTCCGGCGCGCATCCAAGATATCAGCGCCGAACAAAGGGTGTATTATGACGAACAACAAGTAGTGCGCGTATCAAGTGCAGACGCCAACCACAGCGTCTGACTTGTCAATACCGAAACACCTCTGGTAACAGGTGTCGATCTTCGCCTTATCGCGCGCTGGCGTTAGCCCCATCGGCTTCGCCCTGGTCCGAGTGACTACCCAGATCGTGGGGCGGACGCCAAGCCAGCGCGCGAATTAGGCGTCGCTCTCTCCACTCTGCTGCTGGCGACGGATTAGTTTTTCTACGAGCACCTTAGTTTACTGAATGGCGGGCATTGTACAACCGATTATCTGGCTTGTCAAACGCGTTTTTTCGGTCTTTGGGCAGCTTCCTCAAGCGCTGTGTTGATGACTACGCTGTACTTGCTCTGGACAAAGCCGCTCGCATACGCCCTCGTTGCTAGATGCTGAAGCTTGATATCCCGCTCGAGCGCGCCAAATAGCGGAATGCCTTCGCCGATTAAAATGGGGATGCTGGTAATCGTCATTTCACCGATCAGCCCAGCCCGTAAAAATCCCTGAATGGTTTTTCCGCCATCAATGTACAAATGGCGAGCCCCTTTGGCCGCCAACTGTTGGACGAGTGCGGTTGGTGGCTGCGCGACAACGGCAACCGATTTAGCCAGCTGGGTAGGAATTGCCGGTGAGCCACTACTTAACACCACGACTTGTTTGTTAGAATACGGCCATTCTCCAAAGGTCAAAGCCAATTCGTACGTGTTTCTTCCCATGACAAGCGTGTCGACAGAATCTATGAATTCCTTGTAGCCATAATCTTCACTGTCTGCTGCCTCGCTACCGCCGGTTAGCCAATCGAGATCGCCGTTTGGTCTGGCGATGAATCCATCTAAGCTCGTCGCGATAAATACTGAACATTTTATGGTCACTATCAACTCCTTGTGTGCAGAGGTGAAGATCAACTCGACTCAAAAACAATCAAAATAACGTACTTTTACTGATTTTTCTTGGTTCTTTGGTCAGGCGATAGCGAATAAAGCGTTCGCCGCCGATCGTGATTTCGCCATCTGGCTCGAACCCCAAGCGCAAGATGCCTTTGATGCGCGTGCGGCTGGGCGGAAAGAGAATCGTAATCGATGTAAAGCCCATCTCGCTAAAAGCGCGCTCGATGATCTTGTCGTATAACAATTTACCCATGCCCCAATCGTCAGGGTGGAGGACCAGTGCGACCTTGGCCTCACCCTCCTCTGGCTGTAGGCCGCCCCAGCCCGCAAATTTGCCATCAATGTAAAAAGCCCACGGGCCATAACCATGCTCTGCCCAGCGCGCTTCTGGCGTCGGACCAATGGACGGTTCATCAACTCTTTGATGATGTCCGCCGGATCAACTTCAGACAGCCTTTTGCATTCGATTTGTGTGTGAGTCTTTAGTATTACAGCGCAAGGTTCCCTGTATTTGAAGAGGCAAGGATGAGTAAACTACTGCTGTAATCAACACCAACCTTGCGCTGTAATATTAGAGACTTCTCAAATAGCATGATTTTCCTCTGTGTGTCAACCGCGGCACCGGTTTTGCCTAATTTATCTGGCGCGCGGCGCGAATCCGTTCCAACAACACAGTCGTTTGGATCTTGCGGCGCGAGAAGAAGCCACCGATTGAAATCGGCGTCTAGTAAACAAAACCGGCTGAAGCCCGGTTGGGCAGCAAGCCCAGTGCGCTTCAGCGCAGCTTTGCCTATCAGGCGTCGATTTCAATCGATGCCTGTCCTTGGTTCCGTTGTAATCATTGTCACTTGGTTCCGTTGTAATCATTGTCACATCCGAATTGAACCTTATTTTCTGTCAGCTTGGCTGCGTTAGCTATCTTTTTGAAGATTTTGGATTAGAAAGTTAATTGCCGCGGCAAAACCGAATTTACCGCAAAGAACGTCAAGCACACACAGAAACCCCGCCAGCAAACCTCTGCACGCTTTGCGTTCTTGGCGGTAAAAATTTGACACAGTGCCGCTTTTTTATATACTTACGCACTACCGAGGCATAACAAGCCTCTCGTACCTTTGCAACCAAATCATCGCCGTGTTGAGGTGACCCGCTAGCCCGGATGCTAGGGCATAAAGGTGGAAGCCGGTGACGTTTTGCCATATTTTTGCGTTTGTGACAGCACAACCCGACAAAAATAGGCAAAATTAGTCCGGCACTGTACCGCAACTGTGATGCGTTTTTGGATTTACGTGTAATTTTTGCACTGTAAGTTTGAATGCGCTAAGTCAGGACGCCTACCTCAACTTTGCTTTTTCAACCCTTCTCGGACTAAGGAGGTTAAGCACCATGCCCGCACCCTAAGCTGTGGTTTTCACAGCGCACCTTGCGCCATCTGCTTACCCGACCGAAAGGTCGGGTTTTTTGTTGCCAAATTTTAATTTATAATCTAACCCTACTGGAGATTCCATGTCCTATCGGAGCTTATGGCTGGCCGTGTTTGGCGCGAGCTTGTTCGTAAATGCCTGCATTGCCCCTACGCCATCTACACTAACAACTGGCGGTCCAACCGACGCCGCTGTTAATCCTATTGTCCCGACCACCAATCTCACCGACGGTTGTATTACCACCTACGACCCTACTGTCGACTACTTCCCCGAAAAGGCCACGCTGACGCACAGTGACGGTTTTACGCTTGAATATTTCAAGCACTACAAAGTGATCACCGTGCGCACGCCGGCGCCTGGCGCTGAACCGCTGCAATTTGTGCTGGTGCAATGTGGTGCGCCGACACCGCCCGGCTTTGCCGAGACGCAGATCAGCCAGGTGCCGGTCAAATCAATTGTGGTAATGTCGAGCACTTTTGTGACAACCCTGGATGAACTGAACTTGCTCGACCGGCTGGTTGGCCTGGATGAAGCGACCTACATTAGCAACGCCAAAGTCTTACAGATGGCGGACGCCGGCCAGCTGACGATGATCGGCGTCGGGCCACTGTCGAGGAACTTTTGGCCGGTGATGAGCGCTACGCCGATTTCGTTGCCTTCCAAACCGGCAACCTCTGGAACAACAATGCCCGCCTGGGTCCCAATGGTGGCAACGAGTACTGGGAAGTGGGCGTTGTCCACCCCGAAATAGTGCTGGCCGATCTGATCACGATCTTCCATCCCGAACTGCTGCCAGATCATGAGCTGGTCTATTACCTGGCTGGATAGTAACGAGGTGCTGGCGTGGTTAGAAGCGAACAAGCCGCCCATGTTGCACCTGATCATCACCGGCCGTTATGCCGGGCAGAACCTGATCGACCTTGCCGACCTGGTCACCGAGATGCGGCCGATCAAGCACCCCTTTGCCGAACAGGGCATTCGCGCCCAGGCGGGGATCGAGTATTGAATATGCACTATCCTCGTCCGCTAGATTTCAACCGAGCCTGGCATTCGTGCACGGCCCAAGACGCCAGCCACCGCGGTGATGCGGCTGTCGATCTGGCCTATTGGCAAACCCACGCCGCCGGATATGATCAGCATTCGCTGTCGCCCCATAAACAGCCTTTGCCTGCCTCACACCTGCCTACCGTTCACCAAGCCTTGCGCTGGATTGCTCAGCTTGGTGGCTTTCTCAATCGCAAAAATGATGGCGAGCCCGGCGTTACCGTTATCTGGCGCGGCTGGCAACGGCTTGCCGACATCGCTGCTGCTTATCTCGCTTTTCACCCTCCTCCCACATGTGGGTAAAGGTAAGCCTTACCAGGGGGAGGTTAAGTGGGGGTGATGTTGACGCCGCGCTCGCCTATGCTGCCGATTTCATCGTGCCCAAACTAGCCGAGGGCGCGCACGACGAGATCGCGCATCTGCTGCATGCGCTGAACGGTGTCTACATACCGCCTGGCCCCAGCGGCGCGCCGACGCGCGGTATGGCGCATGTGCTGCCCACCGGCCGCAACTTCTACGCCGTTGATCCGCGCGCCCTGCCCAGTATGGCCTCTTGGCAAGTGGGTCAGGGTTTGGCGGAAGATCTGCTCAAACGCTATCAACGTGAGGAAGGCAAATATCCCGCCAGCGTCGGCATCAGCATCTGGGGCACCAGCGCCATGCGCACGGCGGGCGATGATATTGCTCAGGTATTGGCGCTATTGGGTGTGCGTCCGCGCTGGCAGCCAGAAAATCGCCGTGTGATCGGCATCGAACTCATTCCATTAGCGGAATTGGGCCGCCCGCGCATCGATGTTGTCGGCCGGATCAGCGGTTTCTTCCGCGATGCCTTCCCACACTTGATCACCCTGATCGATCAAGCCGTGCAAGCTGTGATCGCGGCCGACGAGCCGCTGGATCGCACTTTATCTTTATGAATTTCAACCGCATACGCCGCGCCATACCGCGCAACTGGAAGGGAACAGTCTGGGCACTGTGATCGCCTCGTACACGCATCTGCACTTTTTAGCCAACCCGATCCTGGCTGAACGTTTTGTAGCGGCGGCAGTCCAAGCCCAGCCCCAAATCCCAGCGGAGAATGCGGCCTGATGAGCATTGCGCTGGCCTGGCTGATCGATCTGTGTTGGGGCGAACCGCCCGTGCGCCTGCACCCCGTGGTGTGGATGGGAACCTATCTGCGCGCGGTGCGCAAGCGGTTGCCGCCAACCTTGTTTGCCGGTGCTTTAGCTTGGCTGCTGGGCGCCGCGCTCGTTCTACTTAGCGCCTACGGACTGAATTGGTTGATCTCTGCAACTATCAACCACCTGCCACTTTCCCCCCATTGCCAATCTCTAATCGCCAATCTCTTACTCGCCATCCTGCTCAAGCCCCTCTTCGCCTGGCGCGCCTTACGCACGGCCGCCCAGGCTGTGATCGACGCTCCTGATCTGGCCGAGGCGCGGCGGATGTTGAGCTGGCACCTGGTCAGTCGTGACACCTCAATGCTGGACGCGGGCGAAGTCTACGGGGCCACGATCGAGTCGGTGGCCGAAAATTTGTCAGATTCGCTGGTGGCGCCGCTTTTTTATTTTATGATTGGCGGATTACCGTTAGCCGCCCTCTATCGCTACGCCAACACGGCGGATGCGCTGTGGGGTTATCGTACGCCGGCCTTGGAACGTTTCGGTAAGGTGGCCGCCCGGATAGATGATCTACTTAACTTGATCCCGGCGCGGCTTACGGCACTTTTGCTCATATTGGCTTGTGGGCTGCTGCGGCTGAATTGGCGGTCAGCGTTGTATATCTGGCGGCGCGATGGCCTGACCACGCCCTCCCCTAACGCGGGCCAGCCGATGAGTGTAGCGGCCGGTGCGCTGGGTGTGCGGCTGGGCAAGCGCGGCGTCTACGACCTGGGTGCGGAATTTCGCTCACCGACCCGCGACGACGTTGTGCACGCGCTGCATTGGATGACGGTTACTGCTTGGCTGACCGTTGTGTTATTCATAATTCTATCCTTTTATTGTCACGGTTTATAGGGATACAGGTAATGTGCTCTATATCCCTTTCTACCTTTCTACCTGTATCCCTGTCTACTTATCTACCTTCTGCCTCAATAAACCATGAATTATCCACTTTTGCCACGCGCCCCGCATGGCGGACCGCAATCTGCGCATGAAAATATCTTGGATTTTTCGGTCAACACCAATCCGCTGGGTCCGAATCCGGACTTGGTGCGCGTCTGGCGTGCCGCCGATCCCAGTGCCTACCCCGATCCACACTATGCACGGGCGCGGGCAGCATTGGCGGCCTATCATGGTGTGGATCCGTCGTCCGTCGTGTTGGGGGTAGGCGCTAGCGAATTGTTGCACCGGATTGTCCGCGCCTTTGTCGCTCCTGGTGACACTGTACTTTCGCTGGGCGCGCCTTTTGGCGAATTGGCCCGCGCCGTGGCCTAGCAACGGGCCCATATCCAGATCCTGGATCGCAATCCGCCAACGCCATTGCCGCCGGCGCGTCTGCTCTATCTTTCCAACCCACACAACCCGACCGGTCATGTACTTTCTCCAACTGCGTGGCCAGAAGTTGAGGTAGTGATTGTCGATGAGGCCTATGCGCCGTTTTTGTCCCACCCCGTAGCCTGGCCGTTGCAGCCCAATGTGATCCGCGTGCAGTCACCCGGCAAGGCACACGGCTTGCTAGGGTTGCGCCCAGCCTATGCCCTAGCTCATCCCGATCTGGCGTCTCATCTGGTCAATTTGCAACCGGCCTGGGCTTTGCCCGCCCCCCTGGCAGAGGTGCTAAGCGCTTTACCGGCGGCTGATGCCTTTCTGCACAACACGCTAGGGAAAAGTGCGTACATGGGCCGCGGCATTGGCGCAGACGTTGGGCGCACCTCCGCCGGCGGTCCACTTTTTTACGCTGACGGTGCCAGATGCCGCGCAACTTGCCAATTTTTTACTGCGCCAGGGTATCCGCGTGCGCGACTGTGCCTCGTTTGGGCTGCCCAATCAGATTCGTATTGCCACACGGCTGCCAGCCGATAATCATACATTAGTCGAGATTTTAGCGGCTTTGCGTTAGCCATAACCGGCTTGTAAATCGGAAAATTGAAAGCAAATGGTAAGTAACATTCTTGCCTATATTGTAATATGATGGATAATAGTGCTGTGGGCTATGGTAGCCCACGATAGTAGCCGACGATTCAAGGAGGAACGTCTATGAGTGGTTTGACCGTCAAATCAGCTTTACGTGCTTATCCGTTTGGTTTGGTCGCACGGGAGGCTGTGCCGTTACCGGTTTGGGATATCTATTCACGCCAATCCGAAAACGAAAAAGAACGCAATCGTATGCTGTCTGCCTTGGCTGATACGTGGTCAATGTCATTGTCTGGCGCTGCAGACCGTGTTGCGCGGATCAGTGCAAAGAGTGGTATGAATTTGGCAACCATCTATCGGATGACGCTGAATGGTCACAAGTTTCAGATCTAGCCGCTAGCTAAATTACCCTCGCCAATAGTGGCGCCATAGTCAAGCACATGGCTGGCGCGTGATGGCGCCGCTATTATCACCCCTGCGATTTTGTTCAAACCAGGTATGTTCTTCAAACACGGCAAGTGAGTCACATAAATTCTGGACCGCTTCCATGTGCGTTGTTTGCCATTGTTGTTGAAGGCTTACCTTTTTCTCTGGCGACAATATATCAAATTCGGTTTTGAACGTACCTAGTGATACCAACATATTTGCCAGTGCATTATGTACATGCCGTGCCGTTGCTTCAATCTGCTGGACCTGTTCGCTATCCATGGTAACCCTTTATCGAGAAACGACTAAGATAAAGCCGCTGTTATATGCCTAATATATCGTTATTTCGGGGTTGATCCTTCGCTAGCTAGGAAAAAATAAGCAATTTTGCCCATATCAAGCAGAAGCGAAGCATGTTATAGTGCATGGTAACTTGTAAATAGGATTAATAAACATAATAACAAAACTGGCCAGGAAAAAGACTAGTACACTTGGGCGTAAGTAAGACAGTGAATCAGTAGGACAGTAGAACAGTGTTTGTACTGTCTCACTGTCCTACTGATTCACCGGAGAATAGTATGGTTATTTCCGCCCAAGTGTACTAGTCAGTTGGCTAGGTATCGATTAGAAAGAAGAGCGACAATGAC
>JBBRVA010000218.1:0-10531 GCA_038247295.1 Caldilineales bacterium
ATCCATTTCTGGTGTATAATCCTTGCGACACTAAGATTTAAAAAAATTTGGAAACTATTCAGGAATAATTTTTACCGCCGGGACCGCCGCCATCCCGGGCGGCCTCCGGCGCTGGCCGCCAGGGATGGCGGCGTTCCCGGGCTGAATAGTTACAAAAATTGATAGAAGGTAAGTTTGGGGAGCAATTTTTCTGGTGAAGCCGAAGGGGATTGGGGCAGGGTTGCACGAATCGTATGCAGCAACGCCTCTGCCAGTTCCACTTGCGCTGTTAGTGGCAATTGGCGGGCTTTGCGGAGAACCTCTTGATATGCCTGCAATGTCATAGTGTTCACTCTTATTCGCCAATATAGGTTACAGCGCTAACGATTTCGAAATTGTAGCATACCTTATGATATTCCGCACGTTATACACAGGAAAGCTTTATGGCTAAAAAAATTATTATCGACACGGACCCAGGCATTGACGACGCGATGGCCATCCTCTTTGCCCTCAACTCGCCCGAACTGGAAGTCGTCGGGTTGACCACGATCTTTGGCAACGTGCACACGGACCTGGCTACGGAAAACGCCTTGCGCCTGCTAGAATTTGCCGGCCAGCGCACGATTCCGGTGGCACATGGGGCGACCAAACCGCTGCACATTGGATTTGAAGACGCGCCCACCTTTGTACATGGCGAGAACGGCCTGGGCGAGATTGAATTGCCGGCAGCCACCAGCAAAGCCGATCCGCGCCCAGCCGCCCAGTTTATTGTCGATATGATCATGGCGCACCCACGCGAGATTACGCTGGTCCCTGTTGGACCGCTGACAAATATTGCCCTGGCGTTGGCGCTGGAACCGCGCATTGTGGCGAACGTAGCCGACGTCGTCATCATGGGCGGGGCGGGCGCGGTTAATGGCAACGTCAACCCAGCCGCCGAAGCCAACATTTGGCATGATCCACATGCCGCTGACCGCGTCTTTGGCGCCGGTTGGCCGCTGACGATGGTCGGGCTGGATGTGACCGAGAAAACTGTGATGGATGAAAATTTTCTGACCGCGTTGCGCGCCTCACGCACCGGCACGTTGATCTACGATATCACGCGTTTCTACTGCGATTTCCACCAACAGGTGCATGACATGTACGCCGCCTACACGCATGATCCCTCGGCGATCGCCTATCTGATCGATCCGACGCTGTTCACGATTGAGCGCGGCCCGATCCGCGTGATCTGCGAAGGGATTGCGCTGGGCCAAACGCTCTGGGATCGCCGCGGCCAGTGGGGACAACCGAATGCATGGTCGGTCCACCGTGCCGTGAATGTGTGTGTAGATGTGGAGAGTGAACGGCTGCTCGCCTTGTATAAAGAGCGTATCCTGGCCGCGGCGTGATGACATCCAAGACGATCTCACGTATAATATGTGTATCACATAATGGTTTCAACTAACCTAATTGTTCTTTATCATGGTACAGACATTGATAGTGCGCTAGATATTCTAAACAACGGTTTAGACACACAACGCTTGCTCACCCTTCAAAGTGAGCGTGTGACCCAACTCGGAATCGGTTGGTATGCGACGAATGAACCTGAAACTGCTTGGTTTTTTGCCTCACTTGCACCAGGCAATAAAGGTCATGGATACACCGTGATTGAGATGGAACTGAGTAAATATGAACTAGAGCTTTTAATCCAACGAGGCCTGGCAGTAAGACGAGAAATTGTCAATGTACCATTTCTTGCCGAGCAATACTGGTTTGCACTCGATATTTTTGAGCTTTTGAACGAACGCGCAATCTTTCGTCCGTATCAGAAACAGGAGAAACCGGATGCGCACTAAAAAATCTTATACGAAGAATGATTTACAGATCGGTTCGACGGCAAAGATATCAAAAACAGATGAAATCTTTACCCATACGCATGTTGTACAGTTTGATCGAGCCTTAACACAAGCAGAACGCACGCTGTTTATCAGTGTATTGACCGGTTTCTACCATACAGTTCATTTCTCTCAGCAGTTCGGTGGCGGTTTGGTAGCCGAACCGGTTGTGGAATTCGTTGCTCCAGATACCGCCCATTATACCTTGCGGCAAACGGTGATGAATGGGACGTGGAAAGATTTGCTGTTAGCCATTTTAACCAATTTTGGTCGCGAAGTCGTACCCATCCGTCAGCATGATGATAGCCAAGTCTTCACGCCGACTTATATAGTAGCAGACGCCTAACAAAACTTGAGCCACCCACATTCACAATCATTTGCCAACGAGGTTTGGTCATCATGCAACAATTAAACGCTGAGATACGCAACACGCAAACCCGGCCATTGAATTACCTTCTGCATGTGCCAGCCAATGCAGCGAACACGCCCGATCAAACCTGGCCGCTGATCCTCTTCCTGCACGGTCATGGCGAGTCGGGTGAGGATGTCAGCGCAGTCATGAAACATGGCCTGCCGAAAGTCGTGGCACAACAGCCCGACTTTCCTTTTATTGTGGTGGCGCCACAGTGTCCCTGGCATACTTGGTGGCCGGAACTGGCGGAAAGCCTGGATGCGCTGCTGGATCAAGTGATGGCGACCTATGCCGTAGATCCGCAACGCGTCTATCTAACAGGGTTGAGTATGGGCGGTTTTGGCACATGGTATCTGGGCGCCACTCGCCCCCAGCGCTTTGCCGCCATCGCGCCGATCTGCGGCGGGGGCTATTGGTTTCACGGTTTTCCCGATCAAGTACGCACGCTCCAAGCAACCCCGGTGTGGGTCTTCCACGGCGCAAAGGATGAGATCGTGCCGCTGGCGGCTTCGGAACAATTGGTCGAAACCTTGCAGGCGTGTGGCGGCGATGTACGTTTTACCGTCTATCCAGATGCAACCCACGACTCGTGGACAGAGACGTATAACAATCCCGAACTCTATACTTGGTTTTTGCAGCATAAACGAATTTGATGGTTGAAAGTGGTACAATTCATAAATCTTTACACAATATACGAATTTAAGCTAATTTATACAAATTAGCTGATAATATTGCCCGCAAGATGAATATTAGACATTATATCGATTTAATCCCGTGATCTGACAGGATGACAAGATGACCAGGCGTTATTCATCTTGTCATCGTCCGACCGCAGGTCGGCGTCATCCTGTCACAGGTGTACAAAACAAATCGGTATAAACTCTATTCTATATGCAGGAGGGTCAAGGGTATGCTAACAGTTGCTGCTACCGATCTAAAGAATAAGCTCGGGCAAATTATGGATCAGGCGCGCCGCGAACCGCTATTGGTGCAGAGTCATGGCCGGGATATGGTTGTCATTCTAGACCACGCCGAGTTTGCTCGTTTGCAGCAGGTGGACAAAGCGTTTCAGGCCGCATTCGTTCACAGTGGTGCGGCCCAAAACCTTCATCAAGTGGCTCTGGCTGCGATTCAGGGTGGAAAGTATCGACGGCTACAAAACGAAGGCGACGTTCTGCCGTCTGCTGCATATGCCCATCGCAAAGCGGAAGACAAGCTGCTAGAAGAGCGAAAATGGAATTCTACATGAATTTTCATAGCAAAAGGAATCATCCTATGCCCCCACGCCATTTTATCATCGATACCGACACCGCCTCCGACGACGCCGTTGCCATCATCATGGCCCTGCAGTGGCCGGATGTTGCGGTGGACGCGATCACGGTCGTCTCCGGCAATATGCCGCTGGCGCAAGGCAGCATCAACGCCCGCTATGCGGTAGAAGTGTGCGGCAAAACGACGCCGGTTTATGAAGGCGCGGCCCGCCCGCTGCTGCGCGATCCGGCCCACGCCGAATGGTTCCACGGTCCCGACGGCATGGGTGACATGCGCTATCCTGCGCCCCATCGCCCGCCCGCCGGCGAAGACGCCATCCAGCAATTGATCCGCCGCTTTGGCGCCGCGCCCGGTGAGATCACACTGGTGACACTGGGGCCGCTGACCAATATTGCGCTGGCGCTGGCGGTCGAGCCGCGGCTGGCCGGCTGGGTGAAAGAGTGTTACGTCATGGGCGGCAACGCCTGTTGCGTCGGCAACGTGACCCCCGCCGCCGAATATAACATCTGGTGCGATCCAGAAGCAGCGCGCATGGTCTTTCATTCGGGCATGAAAATCCTGATGGTCGGCTGGGAGCATTGTCGCGCTGAGGCCGAACTCTTGCACGATGAATGCGAAATGATCCACGGTTTCGACACTGCGCGCGCCACGTTTGCCATGGATTGCAACAAACACGCGCTGATGGCGGGCCGTGATCTCCAGGGTGGCATCGGCCTGATGCTGCCCGACCCGGTGACGATGGCGATTGCGCTCGACGAAAATGTCTGCACGCAACGACGTATGCACTACGTGGACGTAGCCTGCGACGCCGAAGTGACGCGCGGCATGACGGTGGTCGATCAATTAAACGTGACGGGCAAAACGCCCAACGTCGAAGTCTGCTGGGCGATCGATTTTGCCCGCTGGAAAGCGACGTTGTATCAGACGCTACGCTAAGCAGTAAGACAGTGGGACAGTAAATCAGTGGGACAGTAAATCAGTGGGACAGTAAATCAGTGGGACAGTAAATCAGTAAGTCAGTGAACTACTGTTCTACTGTTCTACTGTTCTACTGTTCTACTGTCCCACTGTCCCACTGTCCCACTGTCCCACTGTCCCACTGTCCCACTGCCTTACTATTTCCTATGCCAATCGACTTCATCACCTACTCCGTTATCATCGACGATCTCGTCTTTCCCGACGGCCGCACCGCGATGGGTGTGCTGGGCGGCAGCGGTCCGCAATCTGCTTTCGGCATGAAACTGTGGGCAGACAGCGTCGGCCTCGTCGGTGGCGTGGGGTACGACTTCCCCGCCGCCGCCCAGGCCTGGCTGGATGGGATGGGCATCGACACGGCGGGATTGCGCCGCTTTTCGCACCATGCTTCGCTGCGCGCTTGGCAGGTCTTTGATTGGGATGGCCGGCGCACTCAAGTCTGGCGCACGCAGGGGCAGGCGATTCCCGATCAGTTGGGGCTGGCATTCGAGCATCTACCACCCGCCTATCAACGGGCACGCGCCTTTCACTATGGCGTCCATCCCGACAGCCCCAACCTGGCGATTGCCCATGCGCTGCGCGCCAACGACGTACTCGTTGGCATCGAGCCATTCAAGCACGCCGAACGCCCATTGCCCGCCGCTGAAGTGCAAGCTATGGTCACAGCTGGGCAGATTTTTTCGCCCAATTTGCACGAAGCCGAGACCATGCTCGGCCCTGGTACGCCCGAACAGTTGATGGAGCAAATGGTGGCAGCCGGCGCGCAAATTGTCGCCATGCGCCTGGGGGAAGCGGGTTCGTTGCTGCGGCGCGCCGATACGGGCGAGACGTGGCAGATTCCGGCTTTTGCTACGACGGTAATCGAACCGTGTGGGGCAGGCAATGCCTACTGTGGTGGCTTTATCGTCGGTTGGGCACAGACCGGTGATCTGCGGTTGGCGGGGTTGTATGGCGCGGTGGCGGCCAGTTTTCTAGTCGAACAGGTGGGGTTGCCGCCCGTGGGCCCAGATTATCGAGCGGAGGCAAGACGGCGGCTGGCGCTGTTGCAGCAGCTTTAGAGCCGCGGATCAACTCGTGGATAAAGAAAGCAAATTTTTAGTCGACACGGATAGGAAAAACACGGATAGAAACGGCTAAAATATCCGTGTTTTTCCTATCCGTGTCGACAGCCTTTTACGGCTAATTGCTCAAGAGGAACGTCAGCAACAATTGGGCAAATAAAATCTTACTAATCATCGCAATTGGATAGACCGTGGCATAGCCGATATTGGGCAGATCGTCGCCGGTCTGTTCGAGCGCATAACCCAACACAGCCGGTTGGGTTTGCAAACCGGCCAAGATCCCAATCAACAGCCCCATCGGAATCTTGAGCAGCTTGTAGCCGATCCACAAGATCAGCAAACTGGTGACGACCGTAATCACCACGCCAGCCCCAAAGATCGCCAGCCCACCTCCGCCCCGAATCGTAGTGACAAAGGTATAGCCAGCGCGTGTGCCCACGCCGGCCAGAAAGAGAATCAGCCCCGTCTGGCGCAGGGTTAGGTTGCTGCTATAGGGCATGCTCCAGACGAGTGGCCCCGTGCGCCGCAACGCAGCCAGCAACATGGCGACGATCAGCGGTCCACCGGCCAAGCCTAATTTTAAGTGCAGCCCACCTGGCAGCGGCAGCGGCGTCAGGCCCACCAACAGCCCTAAGGCCACGCCGATACTAAAGGTCAAGACGTCGATCTCACTCAACGCGCGATACGAATCCCCGAAAAATCCGCTCACGGCGTCCATGCGTGTGCGCGCGGTGACGACACGAATGCGATCGCCTAATTCCAACACGGTGTCGCCATGCGGCAAAAACTCAATGTCGCCGCGGCGTACGCGGGTGACTAGTGCACCAAATTGCTGAGGCAAGTTGAGATCGCGCAGGCGATGGCCAGCCACTTTCGGGTTCGAGACAAAGATGCGCCGGTAGTCGATCTGGCTGCGGTCGAGTTCCAACTGTTCATGGCTCAACTCGCCCAGGCTGGCCTGCACCTGCGCCAGAGCTTCGGGCGCGCCCACGACGCTGACCAAATCGCCCAGTTGGAAACAGGTTTCTTCGGTGGCGAGCAGCAGTTGATCGCCGCGCTTTAGGCGTCCAAAGAGCACATCCCAATTGTGCTGCTTGCGCAGGGTGTGGATTGTGGCATTGGTGGCAGCCGGTTGTGTGACAGCGATGGTATGATTTTGGAGGCGCACATTAGCCGTCACATCATACGCCGCCTTTACGCGCTGCGCTTCCACGTTGTAATCGATCTGCCACAGCCGTTGCAGCAATTGGATGACGAGGATCATCGCCACCACGCCCATCGGGTAGGCAATCGAATAACCAACCACCGGCTCGGCCAGCATCGCCTCGACCAACGTGGGTGAGGCGTAGACTTTGACATAATCCAACACACCAGCCAGGGCCGGGGTATTGGTGAGGCTGCCGGCATAGAGACCGGCGGCCAAGGTCGGTTTCAAGTCCAGCAGATAAGCGGCTGCAATTACCAAGAGCACGGCAAAACCGAGCACACCCACCACCAGTAGATTATCGCGCAGCCCTTTGCGTTGGAAAGAGGCGACAAAACCGGGTCCACTGCTCAAGCCAATCGTGTAGACAAAGAGCACCAGCCCCAACTGGTAGATCAACTCGGGCAATTTGAGATCGGGGTGCAGCGAACCAATCGCCAGCCCGGCGAAAAGGACGGCGGCGACCCCCAGGCTACTGCCCCCAATCTTGATCCGACCGAGCAGGTAACCAATCGCGGCGACGACGAACAGGAGTAAGAGGGGATTGTCGAGCAAGAGTTGAATCATAACTTCCTTAGAAATAGTAGAGATTGGGGATGACGCCTGATTGAGTGATAAAACTTATCTAACCGCAAAGAACGCAAAGAGCGCAAAGAAAATACCAGCGTAAATCTTCGCGCTCTTTGCGTTCTTTGCGGTAAAAACTGAGATTTGTAACGACCAAGCCGCCCCACCCTAGCCTCCCGTGGGAGGGAACCGTCACGATACGTCCCCAATTTTCGGCCTTCCCGTGACGGTTCCCTCCCTTTTTTCAGGGGAGGGCTAGGGTCACTGCCATTAAGGTAAGGGAGGAGGAGGCACGCCCCGTGCCGATCTATCCAGGAGCGACCTGGCACGGGGCGTGCCTCCTCAACATAAACATAATCCTTAACTTAAGGGCAGTGAGGGCTAGGGGGGTTAGTAGTTACGTTTATTTATTTGACTGTAGGCCCGGCGGCAAGCACTGTCGCATCCACATCCTTGGCAAAGGTCTTGAAATTTTCGGCAAACATGCCCGCTAATTTACGCGCCTGTGCGTCATAGGCGGCAGGATCGGCCCAGGTACTGCGTGGGTTGAGCACCTCGTCCGGCACGTCGGGGCAAGTAACCGGCACCGCCAGACCGAAATTCGGATCGATCACGGTGGCGACATCCTGCAAGGCGCCATTGAGCGCAGCGCGGATCATGGCGCGCGTGTAGGCAATTTTCATGCGCTGGCCCACGCCGTAGGGCCCGCCGCTCCAGCCCGTGTTCACCAGCCAGACGTTTACCTTGTGGTCGGTGATCTTCTCGCCCAGTAAACCGGCGTAAACCGACGGCGATAAGGCCATGAAGGGTGCGCCGAAACAGGTGCTAAAGGTGGCGGTTGGTTCGGTAACACCTTTCTCGGTACCAGCCACTTTGGCGGTGTAACCAGACAAAAAGTGATACATCGCCTGGGCGGGCGTCAGCTTGGAGATGGGCGGCAGCACGCCAAAGGCATCGGCGGTGAGCATAATAATATTGGTCGGGTGACCACCCAGACCGTCTCGCTTGGCGTTGGCGATATGGCTGATCGGGTAGGCGGCGCGTGTGTTCTCGGTCAGCGAGTCGTCGTCAAGATTTAGCCGCCCGGTAGCGCTGTCGAAGGCGACATTTTCCAAAATTGTACCAAAGCGGCGTGTCGTTTGGTAAATCTCCGGCTCGGCGGTGGGCGAGAGGCGAATCACTTTGGCGTAACAGCCGCCTTCAAAATTGAAGACACCGCGATCGCTCCAACCGTGCTCGTCGTCGCCAATCAGCGTGCGCTCTGGGTCGGCCGAGAGGGTTGTCTTGCCCGTGCCAGAAAGGCCAAAGAAGACGGCCACATCGCCCTGCGCGCCGATGTTGGCCGAGCAGTGCATGGAGAGCACGCGCTGTTGTGGCAGCAGATAATTCAAAATCGTAAAGATCGACTTCTTGATCTCGCCGGCATATTGGGTGCCGCCGATCAGTACCAACCGTTGACCAAAATCAATCACGACGAAGACTTCCGAACGTGTGCCGTCCACTTCCGGGATCGCATGGAAATTCGGCACATTGATCACGGTGAAGGCGGGCACGTGGGTGGCCAATTCTTCTGGGCTGGCTTGGATGAACATGTCGCGCGCAAACAAGCTGTGCCAGGCCGTCTCGGTGATCACACGGATCAGCAAACGATAGTTCGGATCAGCGCCGGCATAACAATCTTGGACAAAAAGATCGCGGCCTTGCAGATAGGCCAACATACGTCGATAAAGGGTTTGAAAGTTCGCCGGTTCCATTGGGCGATTGACTTTGCCCCACCAAATCTTATCCGTGCTGGATGGCTCATTGACGATAAATTTATCGTTGGGTGAACGCCCAGTATGATGACCGGTGCGCACAACCAAAGGTCCCAGATGGGCCATCCGACCTTCGCGCCGCCGGATCGCTTCTTCATAAAGCATGGGCGTAGACAAATTCCAATAGATGCTGTTGACGTTTTGAATGCCGTGATTTTCCAAACCATACCCGCTGCGGTTTGCACCTTCGATTTGCATAGCTGAAGCTCCTTCATAACCATAGAATTTCTGTGATCAATCTTTATGATAGTGCTGGCGTGTTCATGCTGCCTTGCCCCTCGTACGGGTAACCTTCTCGGCGACATGGTGTAATCTAACGCAGATGGTGTAGATTAAACACTCAGCAACAGTTATTAAGATATAGCAAAGCGTCTATGGGTGCTTCCGGCAGGTAGACAGGAGATCTACTGGGAAGATAGGGAGTCTTTTACCTGGTCAAGTGGCTAGGCCAGTGCGGTGGATTGTATGACAGTCGCCGCCAAAGGCGCATACAAGCTCGTTCAAGCCGTGGAATCCGCATTCTCTAATGCGGGCTGTTCACCGGTCGCATTAGAGAATGCTCCCGCCGCGTTCAGTCTTGTATGTGCCTTTGGCGGTCACTGTTGTATGATCCGATGCGCGTCAAGGCAACGGCGTCATTCTCAAACAATGCGCTTTGCTTAAATTGTGGGTTCGGTCTATGATAGCGAATGGCCCGGTGGCGTAGACAAGACTGCACCGGGCGCCGCGTGCGCGGTTAGCTGTGCTGGGATGGTAAGCTAGTCTGGGTGATCAAGTTGTCCACCTTGTGTTGCACCTGCGAGACGGCGCGCTGGAGCGCGGCTAGGCTGGCGGGCAACGGTTGCAGGTGCTCGTTTCTGGTTTGCAAAGTTTTGATCAACTCTTCCAGCGCGCTGACTTTTTGGCGCAACGCCTGGCGCTCCGTGGCGGCGCTGGTTTGGGCTGTGTACAACTGGCTGACGTGTTGCAAGCTGTGGCCCGTGGCCATTTCGACATCCATGCGGCCGTTAGCGTAATCAAGCAAGATTTTTTCAATCGGGTATGTGCTCATGGCGTTCACTTCCTTTCGTTTTGAATTGTAACTGATCATTCAAGAGGTTTATGCCTATAGGGCATAAATTATATTATCATAGTATTGAATCCATAGCAAATCTATAAAGAATTGTGATGAAAAGGCTCGGAGAAAAATTGCGCACCTTGCGGAAAAGGCAAGGGCTAACCCAAACAGAGCTTGCCGATATGCTTGATATTGGTCAAAGTCATGTTGTCAGAATGGAGCGCGGGGAAAGATTGCCCAGTTTGGAAGTCTTGGACAAACTCATGGCGATATTTAACGTATCGTGTGATCAGTTGCTCAAGGATGACCGGGA
>JBBRVA010000219.1:0-10531 GCA_038247295.1 Caldilineales bacterium
CATCCATCACATTTGCTGCGCGCCCAGGGTTACCTCTACTCACCGACGCACACGGTATACGTTGCGGCGGATGGCAGCGTTAAGCCGCCTAAAACCGTTCTCCAATCATTGAAACGGCCATTCAACAAAGAGAAAGATGTTCACCTGGGACAACGCAGCGGTGTTTATCCGCCTTTGGCTGCTTTCAAAGAGATGCACCCAAGGGAGGAATGGGCACCCCTGGTCACTCGCGCCCTGCAGCTTGCAGAAAAGGAATTGGCCCGCGAATTTGCCTTTATGCAAGAACATGCTGAGGAAGCGCAAACAATTTATGCACAACATGCCGCCGGGCAGCGGGCGGCAAAGCGGTGGCTGACTGGAATAGAAGATGTATCGCACTTCCCTGAAATTCTAGAATATGAAGCAATCTCACAGGCATTGGTAGCCGGAATTGCCCAACCGTTGTGGCAATTGGAATCGGCTTGTTTCTGGATTTTGAAAGCAGGAAACAATGCTCGATAGCATCTTCAATCAGCTCTGCAATTTGCTGACGCAAACCAACCCAGTTTCTTCTGCTTCTTACAGGATTATGGAGGAGCAGCAAAAGTTACTCAAGGGGCGTGATAATATAGTTGGCCAGACAGCACTACGTTTGGTCCACACGCTAGAAGAAATCTATCAACAGGGCGCCCCCTGTTCTAAAACACCAGGTATTGCCGATTTTGTCGTACTGCTCCGCCAAATCATCCGCATAGATAGGCCGCTAAGCATTAGCTCAATCCTATGGCAAGGGATTCGTGAGCATGCAGAACGCAGTGGCCTCGTGGGCAGCCACATAATGGGTGATGAGGTAGAAATTGTGGCACAACCCTGGCGATCTGATTGGCTTGTTGGTTCCGAGCAGATCGACCAACTAGAAGCGCGGCGCGACAATGATAGTTTCCCCGGTGACGGAATGGTCTATGCCATGAGCGAAGCTGCTAACCTGGATTGGACCACTTACCGTTCGGCTGCACAGAAAGCCGCTGTCGATTGTTGGACCTTTGCTGCACCCGGTTCAACGACGCTAGTCACGCTGCCAACGGGTGGGGGCAAAAGCTTGTGTACGTTGCTTCCGCTATGGTATGAATCACGGGGCGGCAAGCGCAGTTGTGGTACAACCCTTGTCATCGTTCCTACCGTGGCGCTGGCGCTTGACCAAGAAAAACAGGCGGAACGCTTCTTCCAAGGGGCATTAGGTGAGTTATCAAAACCGATCAGTCGTACTGGCGATACATCGCTTGAGGAACGGCGCTCCATTGAAGCCGCTTTGCGTGATGGACGGCTACCTATTCTCTATACCTCGCCTGAATCACTGCTCGGTTCGCGACTTTATGATGTCTGTCTCAACGCAGCGCGTGATGGATTAATTACCCGTTTTGTGATCGATGAGGCGCACCTGGTCGAAACCTGGGGAGCCGGCTTTCGCGCAGAATTTCAATTGCTGGGAGCCTATCGCAAAAAACTACTGACCGCTTCTAAAGGTCAGTTATGCACGCTCTTGCTTTCGGCGACAATCGCCGAGAATAGCCGTATTACACTTGAAAAGCTCTTTGCTGAGGCGGGTAAATTAGTCGTTGTGCAGGCGAATCGCTTGCGACCAGAGATTGGCTATTGGTTTCATCTTTCCAAAGCGGACAGCGCACGACGACAACGGGTTTTAGAAGCATTACAATACCTGCCTCGTCCGTTGATCTTATATGTTACACGTCCCGATCAGGCCAGACTCTGGGTAAAAGATTTGAAAAGCCAAGGCTACCAACGCGTAGCATCCTTCAGTGGCGAAACTGAAGCCGGCGAACGCCGACGGTTGATCCATGCCTGGGACAGGAACGAAATCGATATCATGGTGGCGACTTCGGCTTTTGGATTGGGTGTCGATAAGGGTGATGTACGGGCCGTTATTCATGCGACATTGCCGGAAAACATTGATCGTTTTTACCAAGAAGTTGGGCGCGGTGGGCGTGACGGCTTTAGCACAGCCAGCCTGATCTGTGCCACCAGCGATTATGATGACCAGAAAGATGATTTCAAGTTAGCCTTTAGTCTCACGCCGAAGCTAATCACGGTGTCGAAAGCAATTCCTCGTTGGCGCGGAATGTTGGAAAATGCGTATGCAGAGGAAGATATCCGTTGGATCGACCGTAATGCCCTGCCCTTTAGCCTGCCTGACAAAAGTCGGAACGAGCGCAATCGTGATTGGAACGATCATCTATTGCTATTGATGCAGCGAGCCGGTTTGATAGAAATTGTCGATGCACCTCCACCGCGCGCAAGTAAGAGCGGAGACTATTCCACCCTCCTGCCGATTCGTATTCTCGATGCGGAAATTTTTAACTCACCTCAGGTTGCGCTGGCGAAGATCGAGCCGTATCGGGAGGCAGAAAAAGAAACCGCCTTTCGTTTAGCAGAGGACATTGCCGAGCTAGTGCGTAGTTGTGCAGGAAAACCTGCAAATAGCTGCCTGGCGTATCGCTTTGCCAGTGTATATGAAGATGTGCAACATGCTTGTGGTGGCTGTCCAACTTGTCGTCATCATGGTGAAGAACCTTATAGCGCGCCTTTGCGTTTCACTGTTGATTATCCAAGCGCGTTACGCAATACGCTGATTGACGATGTCGATCTTGATCCTCTGTTACGAAAAAAACTTGGCGCATGGCACACGCTGACTTTGACCTGGAGTGGCGCACGCAACCTCGCTTCACTTGCCGCCTCGGCCACTTTGATTCCAGAATTGGTTAAATTCGGTTTTCGTCAGGTGATCTACCCCGTTGAAATGCTTGATGATGCAGTGCTCCGTGAACATCTGGTCAAAGAGTTGGCTCAACCAGATCCACAACGACCAGCGCACCTCCATCGCCTTATCCCAGATCGCTGGGTGGTTGAAGAAGATTATCCACTGTTCCCATTGGGTACAGTCATCCTCTACCCACCAGATGATCGCCGCGCTGACCGTCTCTTTCGCAAAGTACAGCGTCTTGCTGAGCAAGGACTCCATATTCCTGGCACAATCAATATTATCCATGAACGGCTTTTTCTGCCTTCTGCGGGCAAACTTTTTGCTGAACATGTTGACGGCCTTACCGAGTCGCTCGAACGGTTTCAGGAACTTATGAAACAGAGCCAGCAGCCTGTTGAATTTTTTTAGTATAGCGTGTATTTTGATGTCCAAGTGCTAACAAAGTAGAGTCTAGATAAGGTGATGATGGGGTACGAACTAATTAGCAGAAATAACATACCGCCGCACCGAATGTTTACGCTCATACAATTGGTTGATGTGCTTGGACAACCATCTCGACGCCAGTTACTAAATTGTTTACAACCTAGTGCTCTTGCGCAAAGGGCAAATAGTCAAGAAACTTCTGAAAATGTCTTTACTGCATCTGTAAGGTTAGGATTGATTACCGAACTCCAAAGTAAGGAAAGACATGTTCGCCTAAATGTACCAACCGAGGTCATAACAGCCCTTGATCACTTCAAAATTCATCTGCAAAATACGGTTCTTGGGGTCACAGATCAAAGTCAGGACAATTATCTGCTCGGCCAATTCACCGCATGGTATGCGGTTCAGGATGAACGGGTGATGAGCGATTCCAAAACGGATTTTGAGGCTAATTTTCATGCTGCTCTCTATCCTACCGCAAATGAGCGAGTTCTGTCTGAGGCGCCGGGAATTAGCGCTTGGCGAGTCTGGGCGGCGTTCCTTGGTTGGGGCTGGCCGATGAAGTTTAGCGCTCGTGAAGAAATGCGTATTGTTCCAGATGCAACAGGACGGATCAAACCGTTACTTGCTAAGCTCTTATCTACAGACGAGAGTGACGTATTGTTTTCTGCCTTCATGACCAATTTGAGTCCGCTATGTCCTGAACTGGATGGTGGTGTACTCTTCAACCAAGCCTGGGAAGCCAGCCGCGGCAATGAACAGCGCGGCAACCGCCTTAGTTTGATGCTTTCTACCGCATTGCGTGTTTTGCACAAACAAGGGGAAATTGAATTGATTCAACATGCCGACTCAACCGATAGTTGGCGACTCTTTCCGACGCAGAGCTACATCAACCAGGTGACGCACATTCGTAGAAAGGTAGCCGTATGAGTAACGACTTTGTCGGTTACCAATGCTGGAAGCCGGAGCGAATCGGCGTTGTTATCAATAAAGAGGCGCTTTCGGTAGATCGGGCTAATTTTCTGGCTACCCATGTACCAATGCGGCGGATTGTCTACGAACGGTCGCCGCGGCAGATCAATGAAACAAATGAAAGTTCCTTACTGATTGAGCTGAATAACCAGGCAGCATCGGATCAGCATGTCTTTGCCGTGATCAAAGGTATTCCCGGTACCGGTAAGTCTCACTTGATTCGTTGGTTAAAGGAGCAGTATGCGTTAGCACACCCAGAGGATGCGGTATTGCTCATTGCC
Source organism: Caldilineales bacterium (assembly GCA_038247295.1). Classification (GTDB taxonomy): domain Bacteria; phylum Chloroflexota; class Anaerolineae; order Caldilineales; family Caldilineaceae; genus JAPLGZ01. The sequence continues at coordinate 4,435 of JBBRVA010000219.1, forward strand.
CGCGCCAACACCAGTTTACGCACAACCATCGAGCAGATCAGAGATTCACAACTCTTTCACGAGGATGCACTGCCAGAGGCGCTCAAGCGGCTGCAAGGCGCTGTCGATGTACTGAGCCAAGAGACCTTGGCGGAGAAGTTACTCAACGGTTTGCAAGAGATCACCCATACGGCCTGGGAAGAGATACGTAGTCGATTGGAAACCGCGGGGAATTCATTACACCGCCGCCTTACCCCTGAGAAAGTAGAACGATTCTTACTCGACCATCAAGTGCGCGATATATTGCGGCGCACCGATGGCCCAATCGAGCGCATCACTACTTTTCTGACTGCTGGTAGCGGCAATGCAATGGGTATGGAACGCTTGCCAGGTTTTGAGGTAGATGACTTTGATTTTGATGTTGATACATTACGTCGTATTCGTTCCGGTGGTGCTTATCAGGAAGTGCGAGATTTCTGTAATGACCTGCACCAGAAGGAAGAAATTCGCCAGTCGCTAACGCGCTATCTCAACTTTGCCCTCCATAACTATGCGATTGGCAATGCAACGCAGTTGGCAGCCGGTGATCTGCGCACGATCTTCAATGAACTACGCCGCTACCTACGTCTGCAAGGCAAAAGTTTAGCGCTCTTTATTGAAGATATCACTGCTTTCACTGGTATTGATGAAGGTTTGATTGAAGTGTTGGTTACGCAACACCGCGGTGAGACCAATGCTGATTTTTGCCGTCTGCTCTCGGTAATCGGCATTACCGATTCTTACTTTGCAGATCGCTTCCCCGATAATGTGAAGGATCGTGTGACTCACCAATTGACGTTAAATGCTAAAAGCGGACGTAATGAGTCTGATCTGCTGCAAGATGAGACCGTCGTGGCCGAGTTTGCCGCCCGCTATCTGAATGCTATGCGTGTCGAACAAACTCATCTGGAGATATGGGCCGAACATGGGGCGCGCGTGGATTCACTACCCAATGCCTGTACGGACTGTCGCTTTCGGCAAACATGTCATGCTGCCTTTGGGGCAGTGGCATTATCTGACAGTGGGACAAACAGCGAGTTATCTCAGGTTGTTGGTTTATATCCTTTTAACCGAAAGGCACTTTCTACACTCTATCAATTTCTCAAAGACGGTGTAAGCAAGACGCCACGCACCTTTCTCAACAGCCTGCTGGCCTACATTTTGCAGAGCCATGGCGATAAGATTGAAGAAGGAGAATTCCCCCCACCTGCAACTGACCTGGCGAACGATGTAAACCTGCCAACTTTTAATCCAGTAAGTCACATTCGGCTGATTCAGAGCCAAGGCAGTGACCAGGCCAAGCGCATCGAGTCACTGTTACTGTTCTGGGGCAACCGTAATGCTTTTTACCAGAAAGAAGGTGTGCAAGCGTTGGTTGGTGGAATCTCTTTGGATGTGTTCGCCGCCTTCAAATTGAAACCAATTACTGGTACACAGCAAGAACAACCATTACAGCCCCCAATGATTGAAACGAAGCAGCCCATTGCACCGCCGCCCCCAACGGTGCGTCCGACCGCAGAAGGGTCTGCCAATCGGCCGGCAGTTGCGCCCAACACAAGCCAATACACAGAGCGAATTAATGATTGGGCCAATGGCGGCAAGTTGTTTGCGTACGACCGGTTTGCCGATTGGCTTGCAGATCTTGCACGCTCGTTTATTGACTGGCAAGCGCACGGCATCTCGGCGAGCCAGGTAGACGACTACATCACTGGCGGTCGCTTTGTGATTGAAGATCAGAGTGGGACTATAACGAAAGGCCGGTTTCATCTCCTCTTTCAACGATCCGATGAATTGCGCTTTGTTCTACAAGCATTGGCGGATCTAAATGATAGCAAAGTCACGTTAGAGCCAGCGCATCTCAGCGAACATTTGGTGACACTTAGCGCCTGGATTCGCAGTCAAGAGGCGCGCATAGTAACATTTGTCCGCGAACCAACTTTACAACTTATCTCTCCAGACGAATTAACCCGTGTTCTCCTGCAAAATTGTATTTTGCTGGCCTGCCTCTCCGAGGAATTAACGGCTGAAGCCGTTACCGACCCAGCAATGTTATACCACCAAGTGATCGCCACTTGTGTCCGTTCTAGCAAAGATAACTGGCGCACAAAAATGGAACAGATGGGCGGTATGGCTACCAGGGAATGGATCAGCCTGATGCGTAGAATAGATGTGAGCGATGCTGTACATATTTGCCGCACCGAGTTGTTGCAACTATTGAATCGACCTCAAGGCGCAAGCAGGAATGTTCGGTATTTGGATGCAGCCATTGCGATAGAGACCATAAAGGCGTTCAATCGAGAAGGATGGTCACTCACCGTCATTCCTGAGCTACTACGAATATCAATTCAAAAGCAGAGCAATGATCGAATCTGGACAACAGCTTTGCGTGTATACGAAGTCTTGGATCCAGATTTCAAGCGTGTTGCCCAAGGATCCTACAACCAGATTTCCGAGAGGCATGCTGAAATAGTCGATCATTTGGCTGGAGATACATCCGCTATAGTTTTTGATACAGTGCGTGGATTGTTGGATGAACTCAAGCAGCAAAAACAGTATCCTGCTGCTCTAGATAATTTGTATGATCGCAATGGCAATTCTCAACCGTCTCCTGCAGAAAGATTGGATAAGCTGCTAAAGGAAAGTGGTGATTTGCTTGCCCAGCAAGAATTGCATATCCAAGCTGCAATGATTTCTCAAAATTATGCAAACTGGGCAACCGAGCTAAATGCCTTCGTGGGATGGTTCAAGTTATTGGCAAAAACTATAAACGAACAGAAACAAAAATTGAGCGAAGAAATCAAAACATTGCGTACTCACTCCAATGCAGATGCCAAATATGAGGAAACTCTCCTGAAGTTTAATGAGATAATGGAATTGCTTGCACCCCATCTAACGAAGGAGGAAAGGCCGTGATCGTGCAGACCGCAGGTGAATTGCGTCATCAACTACAAGAGTATGGGCATCTGAAACAGAACGAGAGCCAGATTGTTTCTATTCAGAACACTGCAGATGAATTGACTACTTTACAGCGTCAAGTTAAAGCATGGGCAGAAGTATATCCAATTCTCCAACCATGCTTTTCTGATCAACAACAGTATGAGCTGTCCAAGCAGGCTGCGGAAATTCAGCAAAAGCTGGCTGAGAGTAAGCTGCGCTTCCAAAATATCAATCGATACCCACAAGAATTACTGAAACAGTTGCAGCGTCTTTGTTCTAAACTAACCGACTCAACTGAGCAAGCATGGCAGCAGTATGCACGAAATTGTCTGTCTCCGGTCCAAGAGATTGTCAAATCTGCGCGCCAGCTACCGAAAATGCAATCCAAGTTAGCGCAAGTGGATGACGTTTTAATTAGCTTGCAAAATCAAAGCCAGAAGCTGCCCAGACGTTTGTCTGATGTTCAGCGCTTTCATGAGCAGATTAATGCGGTAAAGAGCAAATTCCAGGAAGTGGAAACGATGAATGTTGAGCAAAAAGCGTTTCTAGGCAAAGTGCATCAAGGCACTGCTACGCTAGCTGATCTCGATGATACCCTTTTGCAATGGTGCAGACAACAGGGGCTAGCCTCACAACTCAAGATCATTTCAAAGGTATAATCGCCCATGCCAAGCCAACTTTCTGAAAATGAAATGAATCAACTGTGTAATGAAGTATTGTCAGCATTTGAGATACGCGAAGCGCGCCTGCTCAATTGGGGCTTTATTAACGGGGCGCAAACGCTTGATGATATAGATGAACAACTGCCTGATTTGCTTCGGCACCTACCGGAAAATTCACCAGAGATCAATATTATCTGGCAGAAGGCAATAGAAACAGGCATCACCGGCACTGAGATGCTTCAAAATTTAGAAGAACGGAAATTAATTTTCAGGTTTGGAAATCGCTACCGTTCCCGTTTTGCCGAGACCGTTCGCTCTCTCTACTTATTACGCCAGCGCTTTTCGCACGACGATTGGCGCACTGGTGAGCGGCTGGTGAGTGATATGAAGCTTTTGCTTCAACGTCGTCGCTATCCACGCCGTGACGTCACCACCGATGTGTTGTTATCACAGTTGAGTGGATTGCAAATATCACCCTTGCTGCATGACGCCCTCTTGCAGTTGCTGCAAGAACGTGAACAATTACTGACTTTAGCCCAGTTCCAGGCGCAATCAATTATACGTATCTTGCAGAATTTGCGTTCGACGCAGGAACACGCGGTCGTCATTGGCGCTGGCACTGGCTCTGGCAAGACGAAAGCCTTTTATATCCCGGCCTTGGCTCACATTGCGGCTAAGCTAACTAGCACACCCTATGTTCAGGCATTAGCGCTCTATCCGCGTAAAGAATTACTCAAAGATCAACTGCGCGAGACTTATCTAGAAGCGCGCAAGTTGGATGACCTGTTGAAAAGACGGGGCCAGCGACCGATTACAGTAGGTGCCTATTATGGGGATGTTCCTAATGATCCGGCGGAAGTCTTGAGTGGTCGTTTAGCAAATTGGCGGCGTACGCGTGATAAACTTGGTTGGATCTGTCCCTATATTGTCTGTCCCGAATGTGAACGACGAACGATGGCTTGGCCGGATGAGGATCTAAAGCAAGAAATAAAGGAAAATCAGCAGGGCCGTTTTGGACGTCACGCACATTTGTGGTGCTCTAATTTTAGATGCGCGGCCAAGATAGATAGCGCCCATATTTTGTTGACTCGCCGCCACATGGCGCATCATCCGCCTGATATTCTGTTTACAACGACCGAAATGCTCAACCGACGACTTAGCAACCCGAACGAGCACCATCTCTTTGGGATTGGTGTGGATCGACCACCACGTTTATTGCTGCTCGATGAAATCCATCTCTATGAAGGCATTCACGGTGCACAAGTCGCCCATCTGCTGCGTCGTTGGCGACACGCACGAGGGGAGCACCCCAGTGAGAGTCTTTGTATTGTTGGTCTTTCTGCAACGCTGACGCAAGCTGAAACATTTTTTTCAAGGTTGACTGGCGTACTACGTTCACAAATTACCTATATTACCCCGGCAGAGCAAGATTTGGTAAAGGAAGGTATTGAATACAACATTGTGCTTAAAGGCGATCCATCGTCAGGCGCGAGCTTATTATCAACCTCCGTTAGAACAGCTATGTTGCTTTGTCGCGTACTCGATCCGATCGACCATTCGGTGTCAGCAGGTGCGGTAGGACAAAGGGTTTTTGCCTTTTCCGACAAATTGGATGTAGTTAACCGTTGGTATCATATTGAAAAAGAAGTGGAGAATCCGACTGAACCCTATGTGCGCTATTTATCTGTGCCAGCGAATGACAAAACTAGCAAAGAACGCTATCAACAGGGGCAGAATTGGTGGTTCATCCCGAAAATTCACGGCAATGCTGATGTCTTAAACAGCGGTTTGCGCCTGGACATCACATCCTCGCAATATGAAGGCGTCGATGAGGCAGCCAACCTTGTGATCGCCACCAGCACATTAGAAGTTGGTTATAACGATCCAACCGTTGGCGCTGTGCTGCAACACAAGACGCCATTTAGTCGCGCGGCGTTTATCCAACGCAAAGGGCGCGCTGGCCGTCGACGAATGATGCGTCCGTGGATGGTGTTAGTTGCCTCGGCCTATGGACATGACCGCTGGGCATTTCAACATATCGAAACGCTCTTTGATCCAGTTCTGCCACCGCTTGATCTGCCGTTAGAAAACTATTATGTTCGCAAAATACAAGCCACTTATGCGTTGCTTGATTGGCTCGCTCTGAAGCTCAAGGTAAAGGGGAAATCAGAGAACCTCTGGGATCTCTTGCGCAGTGACCAGCGCGGACGCAATCCAGCTTTAGGCCACTCACGTAGTTTAGTTATTGAACTATTGTGCGGTCTTTTGGAAGATGATACCACGCGTAGCGATCTCAGGCAGTTTTTACATGGCGCACTTGGGATTGAGCATGAAAACGAATATGCCATCGATCTTTTGTTGTGGGGAGAGCCACGCCCCTTATTGTTTGAAGTAATTCCTACCCTGCTGCGTCAATTAGAGAGTGAATGGCAGACGGCCAAACTCGATGACCAGGATCAATGGCAACAGATAAACTGGAC
>JBBRVA010000220.1:0-10504 GCA_038247295.1 Caldilineales bacterium
AAGACGCATCAGATGGATCCCGCCAATGCGCGCGAAGCACTGCGCGAAGCAGCCTTGGACGTGGAAGAAGGCGCCGACTTCTTGATGGTCAAGCCGGCCCTCGCCTATCTAGACGTGATCCAGCGCCTCCATCAACGTTTTCCCGATCTGCCACTGGCCGCGTATAACGTCAGCGGCGAGTATTCGATGGTCAAAGCGGCGGCCGCCAATGGTTGGCTGGACGAACGCAAAGTCGTGCTGGAAAACCTGATCGGCATCAAGCGCGCCGGGGCGGACCTGATCATCACCTATCATGCCAAAGAAGCAGCGCAGTGGCTGCGAGAATAAATAGTAATTGGTAATAGTCACATGATGGTGATACCCACTTACCACTTACCAATTACTATTTACCAATCACTATTTACCAATTACCAGCGCACGGAAACCTGTTATGACAATCGAAGCAGTTGAACAATTAGACATTACCGAGAAAGGGCGGGGCGCGGATGGCGCGGCGCTTTCGTTGGATCGACGGCTCTTTATGCAGTTTATGGCCTTTGGCGACTGTGAAGATAGCGCGCCGCTGATCGAGGCATTGCAAGTCGCCCAAGTGGATGGCGTGCTCTATGAAGATGTCAACGATCCGCGCGGCGTGGCATTGTTGACGTTGAGCGAAGATCCGGACTATTTCATTACCCAAATTCGCCATTTCTTGAAGACCCCACCTTTTGCTGATTTGACGCCCAAGCCCGAATATACGATGTTGGGGCGCAGCTATGCCTTGGGCTATGAACCAGATCTGGTCGAGGCACTGATCACGCGGCCGCGCAAGCGGGTCAACGACCCGGCACTCGCTTGGGCAATCTGGTATCCATTACGCCGCGCCGGCTCTTTCGAACGCCTGTCGGCGGAAGAACAGCGCGTTGTCCTGATGGAGCACGGCGGAATTGGGCGCGCCTTTGGGCGTGCCGGGCTGGGCCATGATATTCGCTTGGCCTGTCATGGGCTCGATAAAAACGATAACGATTTTGTGGTCGGGCTGTTGGGGCCAACCCTCTACCCGCTCTCGGCCATCGTCCAACGCATGCGCAAAACCAAACAAACATCGCTCCATCTGGAACACCTGGGCCCCTTTTGGGTGGGCAAGGTTGTCTGGCAAGGAGGGAAGTAGGGGAGTAGAGGTGTAGGGGAGAATGCTGCTCCCCCACTCCTCTACTCCCCTACTCCCCTACTTCCTACAAAAAAGTGAGCTTATGACCAACATATCTGAACCGACCTCAATCTTCTTGCGTGCCTGTCGCGGTTTGCCGACCGAACGCACCCCCGTCTGGTTGATGCGCCAGGCGGGGCGCTATATGGCCGAATACCGCGCCTTGCGCGAACGCCACACCATGCTCGACATTATTCGTGCACCAGAATTGGCGGTAGAAGTGACGCTGCAACCGATCGATCGCTTTGGCTTTGATGCCGCCATTATCTTCGCCGACATTCTGCCTTCGCTGATTGGCATGGGGCTGAATCTCGAATTTATCAAGGGCGATGGCCCTTGCATTCACAATCCGATCACGCGCCCCTACGATATCGACATGCTGGCGACACCTCCGGCGGAAGAGACGATGCCCGCCACACTCAAGGCCGTCGAAATTGTGTCACGCGAACTGGCGTCGCGCAATATTCCGCTGATCGGCTTTGCCGGCGCACCATTTACGCTGGCCAGCTATGCGATTGAAGGCGGCGGCTCGAAAACCTTCACCAAAGTTAAAGCATTGATGTACAGTGAACCGGCGGCCTGGAAGCGGCTGATGACCAAGCTTGTAACCGTGCAGGCCGACTATCTGATCAAACAGGCCAAGGCGGGGGCGGCAGCCTTGCAGCTTTTCGATTCCTGGGCTGGGCAGGCCTTGAGCCAACAGGATTACATTCGCTACGTGCAGCCCTACAACACAGCGCTCTTTCAAGCCGTCGCCCAAGCCGGCGTCCCGATGATCAACTTTAGCACCGGCACCAGCAGCTATCTGGCTGATGTGGCGGCTTGCGGCGGCGACGTGATCAGTGTCGATTGGCACATGCCGCTCGACTGGTGCTGGCGACAGATTGGCTATGATCGGCCGATTCAAGGCAATCTGGACCCATCGGCGCTGCTGGCGCCCTGGCGTGAGCTAGAATACCGTATCGACGAAGTGCTCGACCAAGCGGCGGGACGGCCAGGCCATATCTTCAACCTGGGCCACGGCGTCTTCTTGAACACGCCGGTTGATAATGTGGCACGTTTGGTCGAGCATGTGAAGGAAAAAACGACGAACGACGAAGCATAACAGCTTTATCGTTCGTCGTTCGTCGTTCGTCGTTCGTCATTGGTCGTTCGTCTCTTTGGAGCAATGTAATTATTTATGACGCAAACCATCCACTATCCGATCGGCGTACTGATCATGGCCTACGGTGGCCCCAATTCGCTGGCGGAGATTCCGGGCTATTTATCCGACATTCGCAGCGGCCGGCCTACGACCCCCGCCGTGTTGGAAGAGATCACCCACAATTATGAGCAGATTGGCGGCAAGTCGCCCTTGTTGGAGATTAGCACACGCCAAATGGCCGCCGTCGCTACGCGCTTGGATCCAGCGCGCTTCAAATGCTATCTGGGCATGCGCCACTGGTCACCTTGGATCGAAGAAGTAGTGGGGCAGATGGTGGAGGACGGCATCACGCATGCGGTCAGCCTCGTGCTGACGCCGCATTATAGCAAACTGAGCGTGGCCAAATACCAGGAAAAGATCGCCGATGGCTTAAAGATGGTGCGCGGCCAGATTGAGTTCGCCCATGTCGCCAGTTACCACACCGCGCCGGCCTATCTGCAAGCGTTGACAAACCGTGTCCATGATGCGATCAAGCGCTGGCCGGTGGACGAGCGCGACAGCGTCCATGTGATCTTCAGCGCGCATAGCCTGCCCGCGCGGATCATTAAGATGGGCGATCCCTACGATAGCCAATTGCGCGAAACCGCGCAATTGGTCGCCACGCAGGCTGGCTTGGCCCCAGATCAATGGTCGTGGAGCTATCAATCGGCCGGGCGCAGCCCAGAGCCTTGGTTGGGGCCACAACTGGAAGAGTATATTCCGACGTTGGCGGCACGCGGCATCAAAAATATCGTCAGTTTGCCGATTGGCTTTGTCTCCGACCATGTCGAAATTCTCTTTGATATCGATATCAAGGCACAGGCCGTGGCCCGTGGACTAGGCATGCGCTTGGAACGACCACCCGCGCTCAACGACGACCCGCTCTTTATCGAAACCTTGGTGGAACAGATTCAAGGCGCAGCGCGCTGGTAATTACCAAAATCAGGTATCTTATGAACCATGTCCTTATCATCGGCGGCGGCATTACTGGCTTGGCCGCTGCCTATCAATTACAAAGAATAGCACCGGAGATTCAGATCACGCTGGTTGAACGCGATGATCGACTGGGTGGCAAGATTCTAACTGATCGGATCGATGGCTTTTTGATCGAAGGCGGGCCAGACAGCATGCTTGCGCGCAAGCCGCGTGGCGTTGGTTTGTGCGAAGAGTTGGGGTTGGCCGATCAGTTGCATGGCCGCGACCCTGCCCATAACAAGACCTTTGTGCGGCGTCACGGTGCGCTCTATCCGCTGCCCAGTGGGCTTACGGGGATGATCCCGACCAACCTGGCCGCGCTTGAGCAGAATCCATTGATCTCCAGTGCCGGCAAAGAACGGCTGGCCCGCGAAGCGGAAATCCCACCTGCGTCAGAGACTGGCGATGAATCGGTGGGCAGCTTTGTGACTCGCCGGCTGGGCCGCGAGGTTTACGAAACGTTGGTGGAGCCATTGATGAGCGGTATCTATGCCGGCGATGGCGAGCAGTTGAGTTTGGCCGCCACCTTTCCGCAACTGCGCCAACTGGAATTAAAATATGGCAGTCTGCTCAAAGGGTTGCAAGCCAGCCAAAAAGCGGACGCCACGCCTGCCGCCTACCCGCCCTTTGTGGCGCTGCGCGGCGGCTTGGGTGATTTGGTCACCACGCTTGTTGCACAGCTAGACGGTGTCCAACTGTTGACGGGTGTCGGTGTCGAGACGCTGCAACGGGATGCTGACGGACAGATATATCAGGCAACCTTGAGTAATGGCCAGACGATTAGCGCCAACGCTGTGATCATCACTACGCCAGCCTTTGTCAGCGCAAAGCTCCTCGCCGCTATTGCCCCAGCGTTGGCCGCTGCCCATGCCGCCATTCCCCACGCATCATCGGCCACTGTCTGCCTGGCATTTAGCAGAGCGGAACTTGCTACGGATCTGGACGGCTATGGCTATGTCATCCCGCGTGTGGAAGAGACCGATATCTTGGCCTGCACCTGGACTTCCAGCAAATGGCAAGGCCGCGCCCCGGCGGATCAGGTCTTGCTCCGGGTCTACCTGGGCCGCTATGGCCGCCGCGATATCCTCGAAGAGAGTGATGCAGGGTTGGTGGCACTGGCGATGGGTGAACTGCGCGAATTGCTCGATATCACGGCGCAGCCAACCCTGGAGCGAGTCTATCGCTGGCCGAATGGCATGCCACAATATACGATCGGTCACTTGGATCGTCTGGCGCAGATCGAAGCTGGGATTAAGCAGCAGCCTGGTCTTTTTGTCGCCGGTGCCGCCTACCGCGGCGTGGGCATTCCAGATTGTATTCACTCGGGCGAACAAGCGGCTCAGGCGGCTGCCGTCTATCTGGGGCAACCAGTGTATGCGTAAAAGCATAACGCAAAGGCGCAGAGCGGCAAAGGCGCAAAGTTTTTTAGGAGTACAAATTTCTCGGCGTTTTTCTCCGCGTCTTCGCACCTTTGCATCTTTGCGTTATGCCTTTGCCTTTATCTATACTAACCTTCGTCAGGGTATATTCCTGGCTATGGCTAGATGTAACCAGGTCCGACTTGCGCTATAGTAGTAGCCAATCGTCTACTATTTACTACTTACCATTTATCTTTTATCGCCATACCTATGCAAACCAATCAACTCGTCTGTCTTGGTCTTAGCCATCATACTGCCCGCCTTGAATTGCGCGAATATTTCAATGGTCTGGCGCTTGCGGGGCATCATGAGCCGCGCATACGAGAAATGGCGCTTGTTTCTACCTGCAACCGGATGGAGTTGTATGCTTATTTAGATGCAACCGTTAGCGATGGCCAGCAAATCTTGATCGACCTGTTGGCCGGCGTACATCGTCTGCCGGCGGCTCTTTTCGCCAACCATACCTATTTCCACACCGGTGAAGCGGTCGTCAATCATCTCTGTCGCGTGGCCGCCGGGTTGGAATCGATGGTGATTGGCGAAGCACAAATCTTGGGTCAGGTTAGCCATGCGCTACAAGCAGCGCAGGAAGCCAAGCGGATCGGCTCAGCTTTATCCTTGCTTTTTCGCACGGCGATTCGGGTTGGCAAACGCGCCCGCACCGAGACGGCGATTAGTGTCAATCCGGCCAGCACCAGTTCGGTGGCCGTGACGTTAGCGCAAACCGCGGCTGGTGATCTGCGTCAAAAACGTGTACTTGTAATCGGGATGGGCGAAATTGGCGAGCTAACCCTCAAGGCGCTGCGGGCACGTGGTGTCAACAGGATCGATGTGGCCAATCGCACCCGCATCAAAGCCGAAGTCGCGGTTGCACCCTGGCACGGGACCGCTTACACCTTGAATGAATTGCCGCAGGCACTCGCCAATGCAGATGTCGTGATCAGCGCCACAAGCGCACAGCAGCCGTTGATTAACGCCATGATGGTGAAGATGATTATGGCGCAACGTCCCCAACGCCAATTGGTATTGGTCGATCTAGCTGTGCCGCGCGATATCGATCCTGCGGTGGCGGCGCTGCCCAATGTACAGCTATTTGACATTGACGATCTGCGCGCTGGGCTAGATGATGCGTTAAGCGCCCGCCAACGTGAAATTCCCCAGGTTGAGGCGATTATTGCAGAAGAAATGGGTGTTTGGCAGCGTGAGTTTCAGTCGCGTGTGCTTAACCCTGTTGTTGCCGAACTACGTCAAAAAGCAGAAGCAATCCGTCAGCGCGAACTGGGGCGCGCATTGAATAATTTAGGCAATGTCGATCCAGCCGTCGCCGCGCAGTTGCAACATCTTTCACGTGCGCTGGTCAATCAATTGCTCCATGAGCCGACCATCCGTTTGAAGCAGAAAGCCGGCAGTGACGATGGCGCAGAGTATGCGGAAGCCATTCGCGAGCTGTTTGGGCTAGAGAAAGAATAGTAATTGGTAAGTAGAGTTGGACCAGATGTAAGGTACCAGCGAGATTCGAGCGTAAATATACGCTAGGCCGTCTAGCAGGCGGATGACAAACATGGCTGATACTGACCGCCATTAGGCGAACCAAAGCGGCGTTTAGTTGGGCTAACTGGTAAGTCACCATAGGTTTTTGTTTAACAAATCAGCCAAGCTTATAATAGTGATGTAGAAAAAGTAGTATTTTAGGAAATCTCGAAAACTTTTATACGGACAACTTGTGTTCTAATCGGCGGAAGCTGCGACTATCTGACTAGACGGACGCCGCAAACCACACCAAATACACGAGGAGTGTGGGGAGATAGACGGAGCCTGTATAGTCATAGTTCGGACTCGTCGGTAATGTCACGGGAAGTGCTAAAATCATCAACAACGTGTACGATTTTCCTCAAGCAACCAAAAACCTAAAGCCATTTTTGAAAATATGAACGCTTGACATTAATAACGAGTTGCGTTATTATAGATTATATGATCAAGAGCTTTGCCGATCGAGAAACAGAGAAACTCTTTCAACGCGAGTTTTCTCGAAAATTTCCACCTGATATTCAACATCGGACACGTATTAAACTGGAAGTGCTGGACGCTGCCGAAAATTTGGAAGATTTACGCCAACCGCCCTCTAACCACTTGGAAGCATTATCGGGTGATAGACAAGGACAACATAGTATTCGGATCAATCAGCAATGGCGCATCTGTTTTGTATGGAAAGAAGGCAATGCTTATGCCGTCGAACTCGTTGATTACCATTGAAAGAGGCACGTAAATGATGCAAAGAAAATTACCACCGATTCATCCAGGGGAAATACTCAACGAGGAGTTCTTAAAACCGCATGAACTGAGCCAGTATCGTCTAGCGAAGGAAATTGGTGTTCCTGCGCGGCGAATTAACGAAATTGTGCATGGCAAGCGTGCAGTTACCCCTGATACTGCACTGCGACTCTCTCGTTATTTTGGTTTATCTGAGCGATTTTGGCTGAACTTGCAAACCCATTATGATCTGGAAGTAGAGAAGGATCGGTTAGCGGAACGATTGGTGCAGGAAGTTCGTGTGTTTGCCCCACTGCCAGCATAAATTCTAAATGCGGCTCTCCTTCAACGATTAGCATTTGCTTGAACGCTTGTTTTTGTTTGCAAATCGGCAAAAAGACAAAGGCCGAAAGTGAAGGGGCTACGCCCGAACATCACATGAACCCGATTTGCCCTTGATCTGGGCGTTTTTGATGTTTGTCGCCCGCTTTGAGGTTTGTTGGTTGGCGATGTTGTCGTCCCGCAATCGGGCAAACGGGTTATGCCCGTGTTAGGCGTCATCTACTCTTAATTCGAAACGGAACATGGGTATCAAGAACTACTTAATCGACGGCGTTTCCTGCGCCGGTAAAACCACGGTCTGCGACGAACTGCAGCGGCGCGGCTACCACGCCATCCACGGCGACAGGGAATTGGCCTATTGGGGCGATCCAAAAACCGGCAAGCCCGTTAATGGTTGCGCCGGAGAGCATCGTACCTGGATGTGGAACGTTGAGAAGGTCAGAGCTTTGGTGGCCGATCAAAACCATGCGGCAACGTTCTTTTGCGGTGGTTCCAGGAATTCCGACCGTTTCATCGATCTGTTGGATGGAGTTTTCGTTCTTGAGATCGATCTGGATACGCTTCGGCACCTGCTCACCCATACCTCAGGAATTCCGGACTACTTTGACGAAGACAAAATCACGGACGTCAATAACTTTACCCTGAGCATTCCGTGGTACGAATTGCGAGGCCCGCGCGACTACCTGGCTGTGTTTCCCGACGAAGAGATGAAATTCACACCTGGAGAGCGCTTCGCCTATTCCAATGGCGGATATATTATCCTGGGCGTGGTGATTGAAGAACTGACCGGCATGAAGTATCAGGATTTCGTAGCGCAGGCAATTTTCCAGGCAATCGGCATGCATCAGTCGGGGTACTTTGCACTGAACAAACTTCCTGAAAAGACGGCTCTGGGCTACGTGAAAGAAGATGGGGGCTGGCGCACGAATATCTACAATCTCCCCATTGTCGGGGCCTCAGATGGAGGCGCATTTACTACGGTGCACGATCTAATGACTTTATGGGCAGCCTTCTGGGGCGGTGAGATTGTATCTAAAGAGTTCGTCGAGTTGTATGCTGTGCCGTACGTGAAAGCCGAGACGGAGGGAACGAACACCTATTACGGTCATGGGCTTTGGATTAACGAAGATGCAGGGCGGGAGCGGGAGGTTTATATCATGGGTGGCGATGCCGGAGTAGACTTCAAGTCGAGTCTGTATCAAAACGCTAATCTGCAAGTCACAGTGATCTCCAATACTACCAATGGCGCTTGGCCCCTATTGCGAGTTATTGAAAGCGCATTGAAGTGACAAACCAGCAGGTGGCCTAACAACGGCTTGTATCAGCTATATAAGGAACTCTTCATGCTCGATCTGTCAAAATCTAAAGAATTATTTGCCGAAGCGTGTACCTTGATGCCGGGTGGTGTCAATTCCCCGGTGCGCGCTTTTCGCGCGGTCGGTGGACAACCGCTCTTTATTGATCGCGGTGAGGGTGCCTACTTGATCGATGTAGACGGCAACCGCTATGTTGATTATGTCATGTCGTGGGGGCCGCTGATCCTGGGGCATGCCCATCCCCATATCGTCACGGCCTTGTACGATGCGATTGGCCGTGGTACCAGTTACGGCGCACCCAGCCCGCTAGAGATCGATCTGGCCAAACTGATCATGAGTTTTATGCCCAGTTTGGAGATGGTGCGCTTTGTCAACTCGGGCACCGAGGCCACCATGAGTGCGCTGCGGCTGGCGCGGGCCTTTACCGGTCGCCATAAGATTATCAAATTTGAAGGCAACTATCACGGTCACGCCGATCTCTTGCTGGTGCAAGCTGGGTCGGGTGTGGCCACGTTGGGGTTGCCAGATTCACCAGGTGTACCGCCAGCCACGGTGGCTGACACGCTGACCGCGCCCTATAATGACACAGCGGCCGTAGAACGCCTGTTCGAGCAATTCCCAGGCCAGATCGCTGCGATCATTGTCGAGCCGGTAAGCGGCAACATGGGGTTGGTGCCACCGCTGCCCGGCTTCTTGGAGAGCTTACGCACGATCACGGCGACTGACGGCGCGCTGCTTATCTTTGATGAAGTGATGACCGGTTTCCGCGTCCATCCCGGCGGCGCGCAGACACTCTACAACATCAAGCCGGATCTAACGACATTGGGCAAGGTGATCGGTGGAGGGCTGCCGGTGGGGGCATACGGTGGGCGACGTGACATTATGCAGATGGTGGCGCCAGTAGGACCGATGTATCAGGCCGGCACACTCTCTGGTAATCCGCTGGCGATGACGGCTGGGATCGAGACGTTGAAGATTTTGCAAGAAGCCTGGGTCTGGGAGCAGCTAGAATTGGCTGGCAGCAAATTGATGGAAGGCTTTGCGATTGCCAGCGAAGAGACGAAGATTCCGCTTTCGTATAGTCGAATAGGCTCTATGTTCGGTTTCTTCTTCACCGAAGGCCCCGTGATCAACTGGTCGACGGCTAAGTTGGCTGACACTAAACGTTTTGCTGCCTTCTTTCAAGCCATGTTAACGAATGGCGTCTATTTAGCTCCCTCGCAATTCGAGGCCGGCTTCTTATCGATTGCGCACGGTGCCGACGAGATCGAGGCGACGTTGCGGGCCATGGTGTTGTCGTTTCAGTCGCTAACCTAATCATCTGCATCTAGCCCGGTTGGGGGCCAATAAATAGACAGTGGGGCAGTTTTGTACTGATTCACTACCCCACTGTCTTATCCGCGTGGGTTAGCCGTTGCTAAATAAGCTCGTGTCAAGGCCCATTTCCTCACCCAACGCGCGCAAGGCGTTGACGACGTAAGCTTCCAGCGGAATGCCGGACTGCATGCGCTGTTGGCGCTTCAGATGTTCGATCTCGCCGGGCAGGTAGATGCGATCGACCCCTTTGGCGAGTGGCACATCCCGCTGTTCGGCGATTACCTGGGCCATGCTGCGCCGAAATTCGGGTAGGGGCAGAAAGTGCTCAATATCGAGTGCCATGAAGAAATGGCCGTGCCCTTGCCCGACGCTGGGATCGGCCATGGGTGGCATGGTGGGGCCAAAGGTTGCCCCACTGAGCACGCTGCTGAGCACTTGCATGACCAACGCCAATCCGTAGCCCTTGTAGCCGCCGACGGGTAAGAGCACACCCGCCATCGCCGCCTGCGGATCC
>JBBRVA010000221.1:0-10475 GCA_038247295.1 Caldilineales bacterium
CAGCCAACACGGATGTGGCCGTCCGCTCGTCGGCGACAGCGGAAGATTTGCCCACGGCCAGCTTTGCCGGCCAACAGGAAACGTATTTGAATGTGCGTGGCGAGGGGATGCTGCTCGAATCGGTGAAGAAATGTTTCGCCAGCCTCTTCACCCCGCGCGCGACCAGCTATCGCGCCGACATGGGTTTTGGTCACTTTGACGTCGCACTTTCCGTCGGCATCCAAAAGATGATTCGTGCCGACCTGGCCTCTAGCGGTGTCATCTTCACGTTGGATACCGAGACCGGTTTCCGCGATGTGGTCTTTGTCACCTCATCTTATGGCCTGGGCGAAAATATCGTGCAAGGGCGCGTCATGCCGGATGAGTTTTATGTGTTTAAACCGACGTTGCGCCAGGGCTATCGGCCACTAATCTGGCGGCGGCTGGGCACGAAGGAGCTGCGCATGGTCTACGACGAAGCGGGCAGCAAACTCGTGAAAAATGTGCAGGTGTCGGCGGAAGATCAAGGGCGCTTTTCCGTCAGCGATGACGATGTACTCACCCTGGCAAAGTGGTCGGCCATGATCGAAGACCATTACAGCGCCAAGCGAGGGGTCGATACGCCGATGGACATCGAATGGGCCAAGGACGGCTTGACCGGCCAACTATTTATCGTCCAGGCACGCCCGGAAACAGTGCACAGCCAACACCCGATCACCACGATCGAAACGTACCAACTGCAAGAGCAAGGGCGCATCTTGACCGAGGGGTTGGCAATTGGCGAAAAAATCGCCACGGGTTGCGTGCGCGTGATTCCCACTGTCAGCCACATTCGTGATTTTCAACCTGGCGAAATCCTGGTGACCGATATCACCGATCCGGACTGGGAGCCAATCATGAAGAAGGCGGCGGCCATTATCACCAATCGCGGTGGACGCACCAGCCATGCGGCAATTGTCGCGCGCGAAATGGGAACGCCGGCCATTGTCGGCACCTGTAACAGCACCCAGGTGCTCACCACAGGCCAGCCCGTTACTGTTAGTTGCGCCAACGGCGAAATCGGCAAAGTCTACGAAGGTCAGTTGAAGTTTTCGGTGGCCAGCATGGATGTCAGCGAGTTGCCACGCCCCCGCACCCGCATCATGCTCAACGTGGGCAATCCCGAAGTCGCGTTCAAGCAGGCGGCCATTCCGAATGATGGTGTTGGCCTGGCGCGCATGGAGTTTATCTTTGCCAATTGGGTCCAGGTTCATCCACTAGCGCTCACGCGCTACGCGACCCTGCCCGCCGCTGTCCAGCAACAGGTGGATGCGATTACGGGTGGCTATACCGATAAAGTTGAGTTCTTCGTCGATAAATTGGCGCAAGGCATTGGTATGATTGCGGCGGCCTTCTATCCAAAGCCTGTCATCTTACGCCTCTCGGATTTTAAGACCAATGAATATGCCCACCTGGTTGGCGGGCAAAGCTTCGAGCCAAGTGAAGCCAATCCAATGTTGGGTTGGCGCGGCGCCAGCCGTTATTACCATGCGGATTACCGCGAAGGTTTTGCCTTGGAAGTGAAAGCGATCAAGCGCGTGCGCGAGCAGTTTGGTCTGACGAACCTGGTGGTGATGGTTCCCTTCTGCCGCACACCGGCAGAAGGGCGACGCGTGCTGGAGGTCATGGCCGAAGAAGGCTTGCCACGCGGCAAAGACGGCCTGGAAGTCTATGTGATGGCGGAAATTCCGTCCAACATCATTCTTGCCGATCAATTTGCTCAATCCTTCGACGGCTTCTCGATTGGCTCGAACGATTTGACCCAATTGACCCTGGGTGTCGACCGCGATTCGGCGCAAATTGCTTCACTCTTTGACGAGCGCAACGACGCCGTACGCGATTTGTGCGCCACGCTGATCCAAACCGCCCATCGTTTTGGACGCAAAGTAGGCATCTGCGGCCAGGCGCCGTCGGACTACCCAGAGTTTGCCACCTTCCTGGTCGAGCAAGGCATTGATTCGATCAGCCTCAACCCGGATGCAGCCCTGCGCACGACGGCCAGCATCTTAGAGATTGAGGAAGAATTAGCCAAGGCCGTACCGGTGGCGATGCCTCAAATACATGTGGATCAGAACGCCCGGTTGGAAAGCGCTGTGGTTTGAGTCTACACTACGATGGCGAGAGATCCGCCAGTCGTAGGCTGACTTTTAATTTTTGTACGCGGATAAACGCAGATGAACGCGGATTAAATACGAAAATCCGCGTTCATCTGCGTTTATCCGCGTACAAATTCTAACAACTAAATACGTGCGCCACGACGCTAAACGATCGACTCTCACATGGCGAACTAGTTAATGTCGGTTGTGATAATAATTCGTAGGTCACCGCATCTGGCATGACAACATCGGTAGTCCCGCCGTATGTTGTCAAAGTTTAGGTTGCAGCCCACGTAGTGACCACTCCCTTCCGTATCCAGGATCACATAGTTACCCTGACCGCCCACATTTTGCCCGCCAAATTCGAAGGCTAGATTCTCCATTACCTCTTCAGATGCCTGGGCAAAAAGGGGCATTGCCGCGCCGAAGGTCTTGCACGTTTCTGCGGCGAGGGCGGGTAACGCCTCTGGGCGTATGCCTTCGGTCGGGTTTTCGCGTCGCCACCGGGCATGAAAGCGCCCCATGTCGTCTGGGATCGATTCGTGCAGTTCGTAGTCGATGTAGTAGTAGAAATTCATCGCCACGTCAGCCTCGTTGAGCAGGAAGAATTCGGCGCGTGTGCCAAAGGGCATCGGGGTTCGTCATGATTATTCCTCCATAGGTTCTGATCTGGTAAAACAGGGAGCAAACAGTATCCACAGCTTGTGCCTCGACAGGCTCGGCGAGCGACCCCTCAGCCGGGGACCCTCTGGGTGCGAAGGGCGTGCCGAACCGCACGCCGAAGTCTGTGGATAAAATTCTTGCGTTCAGACAACTTCTAGCGTATTACGGTCCGGCAGGTGCGGGAAAGGCTGCGCCGGCAGGGTTTGGTACCAGTAGGCGACCGAGCAGATATCATGTTGGCCGGGATAAAAGCGCCGCTCTTTGCGCCAGCCCAGGGCTTGAATCGTAACGCGCAAATCTTGGCGGAAGTTGATCGGGTCCATCACATGCCAGCGATACATGGCGTGGCGATGCTGCGATTGATAGGTGCCGTCGGGGCGTAGCACCTGGTGCATGCCTAGAAAGGGGGTGGTGTAGGCAGTATATTGGCCGTCCAGATCAAAATTGTAGGCCCCGCCAAAATAATCTTCTGTGCCGGTGCCGCAGATGGTCGGGAATTCTCCGTCGCCATCAATGTAGAATTTGATCTCACCCTCGCCCCACCAACCGCTGTTGTTGATGCTCCAACCCATGGCGGTGCCAATATAATGGCCGCGACCCTGCACCCCGTCCAGAATTACATAGGGTTCCAGATAGGGCAGCGGGTTTTGGCGCCGAAACTGGGCGTGAAAATAAGCGGCCTGTTCTGGCACACTGGTCAAGCAATAATTGACTTGGTAGAAACAGGCGCCGGTGCGCGTCGGGCTGCGATTCTCCAACGTGATCTTGGCGCGCTGGCGGAAGGGCATCTCCCAGAAGCAATTGAGGGCTCGATTTGGGTTGACCGCCACCGGCAGCGAGCTAATCTGCGGGATCGGCCCCGCGGTCGGGCGGTCGGGATTTTGGTGGCTGTAGGGCATGGCAAAAAAGTCGGTCAGCGGACATTCGACCGCCGGCTCGTTTTGCCCTTCCCAGTAGATGCGCAGAATGAAATCCCGGTCCATAATACTGCCGCCAAACCACATACTTTGGATCGCACCGGGGCCTTCGATGTCGGCCAAGAGCGCAGTCGTTTGCGGCTCGACAGTTACGTAGGGGCGGCACTTCCAGCCGCGGCCCAGTTCACGCGCCGGGCCGTCTGGTTCGGGCTCGGCCATCGCGCCCATGCCTTTGCCACCGGTGGGGTTTTCCGCACTGATCGAGCGCGTTTCTGCCTCGCTCAGCCAAGAGAGGTTGCCGAGATTGCGACCAAGTCCATTAAATGACATCTTTTGTTTTACTTTCTTTTGGTGGATGCCAGCCCGCGTCGATCCAAAGCCGCCGACTGTTGACGCGTTCACGATCATTCATCTTCAGTGCATGTACTGTTGCGCGACCGCTGGGTGTTAATCCGACGATAAGTAATCCATCTGCATCCCAACGAAAATGCTCATTCCATACCTCAAGTATGGGGTGAAATAGGCGGACACGCTCTTTGCTTGCAGGATCAAGCGCAGCGATGCGTTTGCCTTTGCGCAAATTACACGGCCAGCAGGCCAAACTTAAATTCTCTAATATAGTTAAACCGCCTAACGCTTCAGGTAAGATATGATCAACGGTAAAAGAAGATCCGACAATCAACTCACTCGTCTGGCAATAACTACAACGATGGTAAAAACGTTCAACGATAAGCCGGCGAAGTGCCGTTGAAATTGGGGCTTTGCTCATTGTGCAGGAGCAAGATTGAGCGAGGAAATATCAAAACCGCGCTGTTTCAAAAGTACAGCCGCTTTGGCGCGTACCAACATGGTACGATTGTACCGTTGTAAGAGATTTTCAGCTTTACTTTGCTCACGCTTGGTTAAACCATCACGCTGCTGTTTCCAGACCAAGGTTTGCATTTGTGCCGCTTCTTCTTCACCTAGTTTGGTTCGTGCAGCTTGCCACAGTTCCGCATCGCTCATGAGCGCCAACTGTTCCAATTCTTCCGTCAGTTCGCTGGGCAGGTCATTTATGGTCGGTAGCGCTTCAGAAACAACAGCAACAACTTCCTCCTCAACGGAACGATGCATACGACGAGCGCGCTTGGCAACATCGCTATATATCCGTTCGGGTAGTTGAATGGTGACCGTTTGTAAAGACATGGCAAGTCCCTTCTATCGTCGGATCCATCATGATCAATTGTGCTCAACATGAGCCATTATGCTCAAATTGTAGCAGGCAAACAAGGGTCAAGCAAGAGCCAGGCTATGGTACCTGATAATCAGTCAGCTTAAAACAAAGGACTTCTCGCCCGTCCTCGGTTTTTACCAGCGGCGGCTTGACCTGGCGGCAAAGCGACACCCACGCGGCGGATTCAACAAACTGGGCGGGCGGCCACTGATGCCGGCGCGCTCGGCATTATCGCCCAAGCGGGGCAGGGAGCGAATGAGCATCTCGGTGTACGGATGGAGGGGGCGCGCAAAGATGACGTCCGTGCGGGCGATTTCGACGACCTTGCCGGCATACATGATCACCATCCGATCGGTGATCTGATAGTGGACGCCCATGTCGTGCGAGACCATGACAAAGGTATTACCCGCTTTCTTTTGCAAGCTGCGCAACATAGTCAAAATGCCACGCTGCACCACGACATCGAGCGCGGTCGTCAGTTCGTCGGCAATCACAAACTTGGGCTGGACAAAGGTGGCCAACGCTACAATCACGCGTTGACGCATGCCACCGCTCAATTGATGCGGGTAGGCATTCAGGACATCGGCTGGCAATTCCAACTCCTGCAAGTAGGCTGCCATTGCATCGATCAGGACCTTTTTGCCGTAATTGCGCACCTCTTGCAGGGAGTAAGAATCTAGGAACTGATCCTTGATACGCACGACCGGATTCATCACGCTCATCGAGGCTTGGGGAATATAGGAGAGATGTTTCCACCAGTAGCGATGAAATAATCAGTTAGCAGTGGTCAGATGCAGGTACTGCTCACTGCTTACCAGGTTAATCATCATCCCAAACAAAATCAGCGCCGGTCGGGTTTTGACCCTTGCTGTCAAACAACATAGCTGGTTTGCCTTGTTGCGCGCCGCACGAACGGCGGATGACCAATCGGGCTGGCAGCACGAGTTCGCGTGGTTCCGCGGTGTAATCGCCCAGAATGCGTTCAATCAGCAGTTGCGTAACGCGCTTGCCCATTTCATGTTCCGGTTGCCGTACGACTGTCATAAAGGGATCGAGATCCGAGCCGATGCCAAAATCGTCGATACAGACCAGGGCAATATCTTCTGGCACACGCAGGCCACGTTCACGCAGGGCATAGGCACAACCCACGGCGATCCGGGGCCCAAACGCGAAGATGGCATCCGGCTGCGCCTGATCGAGCAGCTTGTGGGTCATGTTGTAGCCATCACGCGTGCGCCACCCTTCTAGCAACACCATCGCTGCCACTGGTTGCAAACCGGCTTCGGCCAACCCCATCTGATACCCAGCTAGACGATCTTCACCCTGGAACGAAGGCATCTGTGGTCCCAGCGCCGCAATGCGCCGATGCCCCAGGGTAACCAAATGGCGGATCAACTCACATGTAGCCCGTTTTGTATCACAACGCACCAAATCATACGGATAACCTGGCTGGGGATTGAGAACTCTGGCCGCTGGAATACCTCGTCGTTCTAGGAGCGTTGCATAGTCGGACGTTGAAAAAACATGCTGGAGGACAAGCCCGTCAATTTGGCGTTGTAAAAGCATCTGCATATAGCTCTGTTCGCGACCACTGCTTTTCCACGGATGAGAGCTACAGATGACGACATTAAAGCCGCGCGCATGGGCGGTATCTTCGATGCCAGCCGCCAGGTTGGCAAAGAAGGGATTTACAATGTCATAGACCAGAAAACCAATTGTGCGCGTGGGACGACCGCGCATAGATTGTGCCAATAAATTGGGTAGATAATGTAAATCTTGAGCGGCACGTTGCACCCTTTCGCGCACATCTTCACTAGTATAGCCCTCACCGCGTAACACACGCGAAGCCGTACTAACCCCCACGCCCGCACGCCGGGCAACATCCTTAATATTTGCCATTGAGCTTCCTTACCGACAAATCAAGGCTGAGTATACAAACAAAAAGTGTATAGCATCAAACTTCCAATCTAAGGTCGCAGGGGCGTACGCCATAAAGGACACTTTTCGTTTCGACGACGATATGGCTGGTTATATACTGGCAGACTTGTCTTATTAGGGAAGTGGCAATGTTGCCATGTGGCAACGTTGCCATAGTAGCATGCTTTTTTAGATATGTCAACCCCAAAAAATTTGTCCTTGGCGCGTTGGTGATTAAGCAGGTAGAAGCTTGGGCTAACTAAATCCGTTCAACCTATCCACTTGCCCAGGTCGAACCCTGTCTCGGTGGTGATTGACTCGGTAGATCACTTGTGCTAATCTGGAGACTAAGGCTAAGAACGGAGTAACAGACACAAACTATGACCACAGAACTCGCCCACATTCGCAACATTGGTATGATTGCCCATATCGACGCTGGGAAGACGACCACGACCGAGCGGATGCTCTTTTATTCGGGGTACACGCATGCCTTGGGCGAAGTGGATGAAGGCACCACCGTGACAGATTGGTGGGAGCAGGAACGCGAACGCGGTATCACGATCAAGGCGGCGGCGATCACAACCAGTTGGCGCGACACGCTGACCGGCGCGGAAGCGCAGATCAACATCATCGATACGCCCGGCCACATCGATTTTACGGCCGAGGTGCAGCGCAGTTTGCGCGTGCTAGATGGCGGTGTGGTAATTTTTGACGCGGTCAACGGCGTAGAGCCGCAGTCGGAGACGGTTTGGCGTCAGGCCGACGGTTACCACGTCCCACGCCTGTGCTACATCAACAAAATGGATCGCGTCGGGGCCGATCTGCCGCGCACGTTGGCAATGCTGCGCACACGTCTGCACGCGCAGCCGGTGTTGTTACAGTTGCCAATTGGCAGCGAGCGTCAATTTAGCGGCGTTATCGATCTGTTTACGCAGCAGGCGTATTTGTTTAGCGATGAACGGGGCGCTCACCCGGAGA
The DNA here is from genome assembly GCA_038247295.1 of Caldilineales bacterium. GTDB lineage: Bacteria > Chloroflexota > Anaerolineae > Caldilineales > Caldilineaceae > JAPLGZ01. The sequence goes on from JBBRVA010000221.1 coordinate 7,803, forward strand.
TCCAGCCGATCCCCGCCGCGTTACAAGCGGCGGCCAGCACGGCGCGTGATGAACTGGTGCAGCGCATCGCCGAATGTGACGATGCGCTCACCAACAAGTACCTGGCCGGTGCAACGTTGGAAAATGACGAACTCTATGCCGCGCTGCGCTGCGCCGTGATCGCCAATCAATTAACTCCTGTGCTGCTTGGTTCGGCCCTACACAATAAGGGCGTACAGCCGCTGCTCGATGCAATTGTGCGCTATCTGCCCAGCCCACTTGACCTTCCAGCGGTGCAAGGCGTTGACCCGGCCAGTGGCCGCATGCTGACGCGCTCAGCTAGCGTTGATGAACCCCTCTGTGGTCTCGTCTTCAAAATCGTCATGGATCCTTATGCTGGCCGCCTGGCCTATACACGCCTCTATTCTGGCGCCATCCGCGCGGGTAGCGCCATCTACAACGCCAGCCACCAGCGCCGCGAACGCGTGCAACGTCTGCTGCAAGTGCAAGCCAACAAAACTATCGAGATCAACGAGTGCCATGCCGGTGACATTGTGGCGATTGCAGGCTTCAAGACGGCGACGACGGGGGACACCCTCAGTGATGCCACGCAAGAAATTGTGTTGGAGAAAATCACCTTCCCCGAACCGGTAATCAAGGTGGCGATTGAACCGCATTCCGCGGTGGAACAGGGCAAGTTGGCCGACGCGCTCACCAAATTGAGCGAAGAAGATCCGACGTTTCGTTATGCAACTGACGCTCAGACCGGCCAGACGATTATCAGTGGCATGGGTGAACTGCATTTGGAGATTATCGGCGAACGGCTGCTGCGCGAATATGGCGTACGTTGCCGCGTCGGCGCCCCGCAAGTCGCCTACCGCGAGACAGTGACCGCGCCCGCCCAGGCCGAAGGATCGCACGTGCGTGAATTGGGCGGACACCGCCACTTTGCCATCGTCCAGCTTGCGGTTGCGCCGAACGCGACCAATGCTGGTTTCAGCTTTACAGATCACACGCTGGTGGAGACCTTCCCGCGCCCCTACGTCGCTGCGGTCCAACGCGGCGTGCAGAGTGCACTGCAAAGCGGCGTGCTGCTCGGCTATCCCGTCATAGATATTGGTGTGACGCTGCTGTCCGCCCAAGCCCACGCAACGGATTCCAACCCAGAAGATTTCGAGGTAGCGGGCCAATTGGCTTGCCGAGAAGCCATGCGCCACGCCGGACCCGTCCTATTGGAGCCGGTGATGCGCGTCGAGACCTACGCGCCAGAAGAATATGTTGGCAGCGTCGTCCACGACTTCGGCGCCCGCCACGGCATGGTGCAAGCGATGACGGTGAGTGGCAACGAGTTGCGGGCAATCACCGTCCAGACCCCGTTGACGGGCATGATCGGCTATGCCACCGCCCTGCGCTCGCTGACCAGCGGACGCGGCGTCTTCACAATGGAGCTCGATCATTACACCCAGGTCAGCGATGCAACGCATGAGCGATTTCTGGGCCCCAAATGGCGTTCGCTGTTCGATTAGACCCTGCTAAATTTTAACAATCCATCTGCCCAGTCCAAACCCTATCCTCGTGGTGAGTGCCTGGACAAATGGATTGTGCTATGCTAGATGTCAGAGCGAGTAGCTTGAAGACACGTCAGGAATTCCGCCAGGCTTGGATGCGGGTTATTGCCGCAAAATCCGAGCAATAAAATCGATCATGGAGGAGTGACCCTGGCCGATAGTCCTGCCAGGGTTTCATTTAGATCAGACACAAGGCAAGGAGAGCACACAATGGCACCTATTTATACCAAGATCTTAGTCCCGTTGGATGGCTCGGAACTAGCGGCACAAGCTTTGCCGCGGGCAGAGGAGATTGCCCGTAAAATGGGGGCACAGCTAATTCTGTTTCGTGTACTAGAAGATTCGGTCCGCTTAATGGCCGCGCTACCGACCCCAGGTGGCATGGGGATAGGGGGTGGCGAGGGCACCACTATGCTGGGCGTTGTTTCCGTCACCGTGGATGACGAAGCCCACCGGCAAGCCGTAACCGACGTCACCGAGGCTTTAGACGAGTTGGCCACAAGTTTGCACCATCGGAAGGTGGACGCAAAAGCAGAAATCGACACAGGTGACCCGGCCAAGCAGATTGTCGCCTATGCCGATGCGCATGATGTTGATCTGATTGTGATGAGTTCACACGGGCGTACAGGGCTGGCGCGTTTGGCCTATGGCAGCGTTGCCAATAAAGTGCTACAAACGGCGCCGTGTGAAGTTATGGTGGTGGGCGCTACATCCAACTAAGCCAGAACGCCCGGCATGGAGGACAGGAAGAAAGCGAAGGCGGATGACGCATCCGCCGTACAATCAATGACAAGGAGACGTATATGTTCAGATTCTATTTAAAAAGTCGATGGGCACGTCGCTCTGGTCTTGCGCTTTTGTTGGTGATGAGCCTGGTCCTGGCAATGCTACCTACGATCGCACTGGCCGCCCCTAGCGCGGCGCCCAGCAGCGGTATGCATGATGGCAATTGCGTCAATCACCATCTGGTGCGGCGCGGGGAGACGTTGTCTGGCATTGCGGCCCATTGGGGCATAAGCGTCTGGGCGGTGAGCAATGCGAACGGGATTGGCAATCCGAATCGCATTTATACTGGGCAGTGGCTCTGCATTCCACGCGCTGGGCATCCAGATCATCCGAGCGGCCC
>JBBRVA010000222.1:0-10444 GCA_038247295.1 Caldilineales bacterium
ACTTGGGCGGAAATAACCATACTATTCTCCGGTGAATCAGTAGTGAATCAGTAGTGAATCAGTAGGACAGTGAGACAGTACAAACACTGTTCTACTGTCCTACTGATTCACTGTCTTACTTACGCCCAAGTGTACTAGCGCTCTGTTGAGCACGATTGCGAGTGGTATCATCACCCACATCGACGTTGCCGCGCTGGGCGCTGCCGCCAACCAACAGGCGGGTGAAGTTGAGGTTGTGCTGCAGGTGTCGATTGGCGCCTACCTGGCCTTTCAGGATGTGCTCGGCACGGTGCGGGCGCAAAGTGAAGGAGCGGCGGCGGCCATGGGCGCGGTTGTGCGCCGTGCCATTCACCTGGAAGGGCAGCGCGATATCACCATCGATCCGGCGTATGGCATCGAGCAGCTGGAGATGGTCGCCTGGACTTCGATTTCTACGGCCAAATCCAACCTCCAGCCGGGGTTGTTAACGATCCGCAGTTTGCGCGACATTCTGGCGCGCTGGTCGGGCGAGGAAGATAAAGCGGCTGCTGCGCAACCTTTTGCGGTTGTCTATCAGGATAATGTAGTCGAACACTTGATGGATACGTTTGAGACGCTGGCGGTGGTCTCATCGGAATCGATGCAACATCAAAATTTTATCGAAGTGGTGCATACCTTTGCCCTGATGTTTGATCGACTGCCCGCACCGTGGCAGGTGCGCGTCGAAGACCTAATCCTGCGGATTCTGTCGGCGCTGGGCGACCATGTATTGACGGCGCAACTGGATTTGGCGCTGACGGACTTGATCAAGACCCTCACTGCGTCTGCCCGGTTTGAAACCGCCGCCGCTGTGCATGCCGCCCAAAACCAACTCTGACGTTCGATTGGCAAACTCAACTCGCGCGCCACGCGCGTAGGAGGGAAAGGGTAACAAATATGATCAACCAGCCCAAGACCCAGCCACTAAGCCGGCGACAATTTTTGCAAGGTCTGTTTGTTGCGCTGGGCAGCAGCCTATTCGCAGCCTGCGGCGTGCAACGCAGCGTAGATTCGCCGACATCCTTACGTCAGATCGCCAGGCCACACCCGATCTTGCCCAGCCCGCAGCCGCCGGTAGCCCAGGCAACAACCGCTGCCCAGCCGGATGGGGTGCCGTTGGCGGCGTTTCTGGCGTTGTCGGCACTGCTCACGGGTATCGATAACCTGAACCCAGTGCTGGGTCGCGTCTATCTGCAGAGCTTGCAAGCCACGCCACAAGCGGGCGCAACCTTGGCGCAGCTATTCGACGCGGCGGGTTTGCAAGCCGCAACACCGCCGACTACCCTGGCCGCGATCGAGCAGCGCGGCATCTTTGAACAAGCAGGGACGCGTACGCTCGCTAACAAGATCATCGAGTATTGGTATACGGGCATCTATGAAACCGCCGAGGGCGAGGCGGTGGTCGCCACCTATGTCGATGCGCTCGTCTGGCAGGCGATCTCCTTTACCAAGCCAACGACCATTTGCGGCGCACCCGGCTTTTGGTCGGAAGCGCCGGAAGGGGCGATCGATTAAGTCGGTTCGGTTTCTAGCCCGCTCAGGACGATCTGGGCGACGATGAGGCCACGGCGGACGCACTTGAACGTGTGCTGGGGCCGCCGTTCGCCGGTGGTGGGGTATCGGCGCGCCGCGAGAGAACGATAGCAAAGAAAGGGTTGATGATGAACAAGCAGACCCAGTCTGGATTCGGCGCAACGCACTGGCGGGCGTTCGCCGAGTTCCTGGCGCTGCCGAGCGTGGTGATTGGCAGTTTTCTGCTGCTGGCAGTCGGTTCCTATGCCCTCGATCATGCTGAGCTATTCCAGTGAATGAATTCACTGATACGGAAAACGGGTTAAAGCACGTTACAGCTAACGTGTTTTAACCCGTTTTCCGTATCAGCAGGGCATTTCAATGCCCGATCTTTACATTGACGAGTCGCACTTTCATCGTGACCTCGACTTGGGTTACACTTGGGTTACACTTGGGTTACACTTGGGTTACACTTGGGCGACCGTGGGCAAGCCCGCTTGGCGTTCGAGTGATTGCCATCGTGCGCAACCAGTCCAAGCGGCAGCGACCGCATTGGGCTTCACGCTTATGCCTTTGCCCGGCTACAGTCCTGACCTCAACCCGCGCCCACTGGGCACCCGAGGGTTATGGAAATGGATGCGCGAAGACCTCACACAACTGCATTGTTATCCGACCCTGCGGGCGCTCTTTGCTGCTTGCACGCATTTTATCGATCGCATCAATCTTGATCCTGAGCAAATCCTTACGCGTCTTTGGCCTAAATTCGATCTCGATCCAGAGTTCGAAAAACTACTGCTTTCTAACTGATTTCACTTTAGGTCAAAGTTTGGCTTGCTTTGGGCTACCAGGGTTTTGCCGATGATTACAAAACCCTGGACTCAACATTCCATATAAGAAACCCAAAAAATCCAAAGCCAACCCAACTAAAGAGGTCCCCTCCACTTGCCATCCGTTTGGTTGTGCTGGGAGACCAGTTTAGCACATGTTTTTCAAAATTCCGGTTTTCATTCTGATTTGTGCCTAGCTGTACTAGCCTTATGGGCCAATCACCGTCGTTGTACACCCATCATCGATCGGCTGTCGTCTTCCATAGTAGCCACGCCGTCCGTTAAGGCGGATTTTGATCAGCTCGGCAACCATGTCGATCGTATCTTGGATCGGTCGAACTTTGCTGTTGTGGCCGTAATACCAGTTGACTGGTATTTCTACCAGATGCAGACCGTGGCGCGTTGCAATGTGGAGCACTTCGGGATCAAAGCCAAAGCCATCGATCCGTTGCAGTGGGAAGACAAGCTCGGCTGCTTCTTTGCTAAAACACTTGAAGCCACACTGCGTATCTTGGATACCCGGCACGGCCAAGAGGCGGACCAGAAAATTGAAAACCCGGCCCATCAGGTGGCGATAAAATGGCTCGCCATTGCGCACCGCGCCCGGCGCTTCACGGCTAGCAATTGCAATATCAACGGTGCGTGGATCCAAGCCTGGGGGCAAAAATTTTGTCACTTCTTCAATTGGCACTGCCAGATCGGCGTCGCTGATCACGCGGTAATCGCCTTTGGCCGTGAGCATGCCTAGTTTGACGGCTGCGCCTTTGCCTTTAGACGAATGTAACAGATGCACTTGAAATCGATCGGCTGGGTCAAGCACCGTTTGACAAAAGCGGGTGACTACGCCATTTGTATCATCGTTAGAGCCGTTCTCTACCACCAGCACTTCGGACTGGTAGGGCTGTTGGCGCAAAAAATCAGCAATGTGCTGCAGCGTCGGCTGTATGCGTGCTTCCTCGTTGTAAGCAGGGATGATGATGCTTAAAAACGGGCGTTGTAAGTCACCCACGTAACGTAGTCTCCGGTTAGTCAGTCATCAATTATCAGTTATGCGTGACCAGTTGTGACTGATAACTGGTCACTGTTCTTCACGGCAACAAACTGGCCAATGCCATTAATGAACAGAGTTGCACAATAATAGCGCCACCCCACAACATATAGGCGCCCAGAAATTGTTTGCGGTTGGCCATCCACATGCCCCACAGCCCATTGGCAAGCCAAGCGCTTAAGCCAATGCCGGGTAACAAGAAGAGGGCCGTTTTGCTGCGGATGGCTTCGGGTAGGCCATCGGCACTATACCGAAAAGGCAGCATATCGGGCAAGTTGGGAAAGCGTACCATGACCATGCCAAAGAGTGCTAATACACCCAGTAGCCCTGCACCTAATAGAAGAACGCCCATTCGGCTTTCGCCAAAGACGCGCGAAATGAGCGCCGTATGTTCACGCGCCACCGTAAGATGTGTGGATGGTCCCATCCGAAACCGCTCTTGAACCGCAGTAAGAAACTCATCCTTATTGGAGGGCGAAAGCGCAAAGACAGTGTCGCCCGTATCCAGCAACAGGCATTGATCCAACGGTCGCGTGGCTAGCAATGTTAAACTGGCTATCTGGCGGGTGCGGCCTGGGCGCAGATAGGGGCCAGGCCAGTGTCCCCAGCCGGCTTTAGTCAACTCTTCTGCGCCGCCTTCGACCATGCGCTGCATACCATGCAAGGGAATGCGTTGGCGAACATTTGCCCAACATACTGTTATCGCATTGCGATCCACCCAATATTCCAGCGTAAAGATCGACCACACACGATACAGTAAATGAATAAGCAGTGGAACACTGGCTACCACCAGTAAGATCAAGGCAAATCGCACCGTATCTGTCGCTCGCTGCATGGCCCAGTAGAGTAACAGAATATCGATTAGTCCGATCCAAAATGAAAGAAGCAGACCTTCCCATCGGGTTTTGCAAGGAATTGGTTTGAAGACCATCGCGGACAATCCTTACCGTTAGTACTCGTTAGTACTCAGATGACAGGATGACAAATGACAAGATGAAATATTTCGAGCTTCATCTTGTCATTTGTCATCCTGTCATTTTCTCTGGCTATTGCGCCTTCTCGTGGCGCACATAGACACGCACTTCATCGCTCGTGGTGGCGTTGCCCGCTCGATCATAGGCAATAACTTTGATCAGATGGCCTTCAAAGTAGACGCCGCCACTGGTGCGCACCGCCAACAGACCATCGGCAAAAGGACGGGCGCGCCCTGGCTGTACATCGGGATCGTCGCTGACGAAGCCCAGCCAGTTTTGGGTGCCATCTACCTCTACCTGTTCAATATCACGCATCAAAATGGTCCATGCCTGGTTGTAAGGCGCCACCGTGCTCGTGCCGATCTTTTCACCATCCACGAAAAAGTCTACCCGCTCCACGGCCCAGCCATCATTGACCAGTGCATTGATATTGATCTGCTCATCACTTTCCATCACATAGAGGCGATCTGGTTTCGGTTCGCTGACGATAAGGGTGGGCGGTGTGTAGTCAACGTTGATCAACGTTCGCCACTCGCGTGGTCCTTCACTGCGTTGTACCGTCAGCCGCAGCGTATAGGGACCCTCGGCCAAGCCGCCCGTATCCAACATCTCCAGGGTGCCACTAATGACTTCATTGGTGTGCTCGGGCCCAATTTGCGTCCACTGTTGGGGATCCAGACCTGCGCCAATCTCCATGCGGTAAGGACCACCGCGTGCATTGCCTTTGATCTCGCGTGTACCATTGAGATAGCTGTTGATCAGCGGCGAAATGATCGCCACGTCTGGGTCGAAATCTTGGAAACTGCCGGCCGACGCCGTAGTAGGTGGTTGGGGAATCCCACTTTCGCGCACCCAGTCGGCCGCTTCCTGTGGCAAGATTTGAAAAACCTGAAAAGCACGACGCTCCGGTGGTGTCGTGGCGGTGGCCAATTGGCCGTTCCCGGTATCAATTTCGAACGCTTGCCAGACGTTATCCTCAATACTTGGTTCGGTGCCAGCGATAAAGATTTCGTCACGCTGGTTGGCGCCGGGACAACTGGGGCTGGGCAACAGACCGCTTGGTGTACAAACCACGCGATTGGTAATCGCCGGTGGGCGGTCATACCATTGTGCTTCTTTGCCCTCGTGATACTTACGCATCACCGCATTCCAGATTGGGGCCGCACCGGAGAGGCCAGTCACATTTTCCATTGATTCGTTATCGGTGTTGCCGACCCAGACACCCACTGTCAATTGAGGCGTAAAGCCCATCGTCCAGTTATCTTTAAAACCGTTCGTGGTGCCGGTTTTGGCCGCTACTTCGCGGTCGGGCAGCGTCACATCCGTGTTTGCGCCAAAGGCTGGCGCGCGTGCAACGTCATCGCTCATCATATCCGCCATCACATAGGCGGCTTCTGGGCTAAAGATTTGTTCGGCTTGCGGTGTGGTATACTCTTTTACCACCACCCCATCGCTGTCGACTATTTTGATCACAGAGACAGGATTCAAATTGCGGAAGCCAGGACGGGTCTGATTCGGCAGCACAGGCTCACCAATCATGAAACCACGGTTGGCAAAGACGCTGTAGGCGTAGGTATGGTCGAGCAACCAAACTTCACCGCCACCTAGCACCAGGTTTAGACCGTAATAATCGAGCCCGCGATCCAACCCGTTGATCCCCATCTTGTGTGTCATGCGCAGAGCATCGGCCACGCCTACATCTTTAAGTACGCGGATGGCGGGAATATTATACGAACGCGCCAACGCATTGCGGAGCGAGACCGGACCGTGGTATTGACGATCATAGTTTTCTGGGCGGTAATAGCTGCCGTCCGATTGGGGCAAGGCCGTAGGTACGTCTAGGACCATGGTGGCCGCTGTCATCCCCTTTTCTAGTGCAGTCAAATAGACGTAGGGCTTAAAACTGGAGCCAGGTTGGCGATCCGATGTTGCGACATTGACTTGACCATCAATCTCTTCGTTGTTGTAGTCGAGTGAGCCGACCATGGCCAGGATTTCGCCGGTGTCATTCTTGATCGCAACGACGGAGGCGTTGTGGGCATTTTTGCCCTCGTCGATCAATTTCAGTACCTGCTCGCGCGCTACCTGCTCGGCATATTTCTGTAAGTCTACATCCAACGTCGTATAGATGGTGAGACCTTGACGCCAGATAGCAAAGGGATCGGCGCTGGTATTAAACTCTTGTTTTACCTGCTCTAACACGTAGAGGGCAAAATGCGGCGCTGTAAGGACATCAAATCGCTCTGCTACCGATTTGCGCAGCGCCAGCGTTTCGGCAAAAGCAGCATCGGCTTCGGGTTTGGAAATATAGCCCGCTACGACCATCGCCTGCAAAGCCACGCCTTGGCGACTTTTGGCCTCTTCTGGGCTGTCGATGGGGTTGAGGGCAGGGAATTGGGGAATGGGCGCCAACATTGCGGCTTCTGCCAGTGTCAGATCGCGGCTACTTTTACCAAAATAGACCTGGCTGGCCGCTTCAATGCCATAGGCCAGGTTGTTATAGGAATTATAATTAAGATACCACTCCAGGATTTTTTCTTTGGAATAACGCCGCGTTACTTCCAAGGCGAGCACTACTTCCTTCAGCTTACGGGCATAACTTTGTTGCGCTCGCTCTTCTGGCTCAATAATCACATTTTTGATCAACTGTTGGGTGATTGAAGAGCCACCCTGTACGGCGCCACCTTGCAAGTTCGAGATGAAAGCGCGAAAAAGCCCACGTACATTAATACCAGAATTTTCCCAAAAACCACGATCTTCCAAAGCGACTGCGGCCATTGTCACATAGGGTGACATGCGATCTAGCGGCATAAAGGTGCGATCACCGCGGAATGGGCGCGGGTCCACGCTTTCGTAGAGCAAGTGGTTGCCGGTGCGATCGTAGATGCGCACCGTCTCAAATTTGTCCTGCTGCGATTCAATTGCGCTCACATCTGGCAGTTGTGCAGCATAAGTGTTATATACGCCCAGCACGGTAGCAAAGCCGGCCCCAACAACAACCCCAAAAATGAGTAAGAGCGTGAGCAGAATAGTGGCAAGGCCTTGGCCAGCCCATAACCACGGGCGGGGCCGGTTATCAATAGCACGCTGGCGTTTACGCCGCGCGATGAGAATGTGATCATGGCGGTCCAGTCGATTCATAGTGGGGCTATGGTATCATATTGAGAGAAAATGACCAAAGATTGGCATTCCAGGGGCGCATGCTGTAAAGTGTTAGGTCAGTGTCTTTCACTGGTCACCACTGGTTTCAGCTTGAAAGACGATCCCAATGTGGGGAAATTTGCCGGTCGGTGCAAAGCTATAATTACACCTGCGTTTGCGCCGGCGACCGGTGTGTGGGCTTGTGGATAGGCTATATAATCTCATCGGCAACTTAATTGAAATTCGCACTACAAATTGGGTAATCGATAGTAGATAGTAGGCGAGTAATATCCAATATCGATTACCCAATAGTAACGGTGTTTATTTGCCTTCTCTAAAAATATAGGAAGCTATTAGGGGAGGTATCGAGCCATTGTTTACACTAGTACACTTGGGCGTAAGTAAGACAGTGAATCAGTAGGACAGTAGAACAGTGTTTGTACTGTCTCACTGTCCTACTGATTCACTACTGATTCACCGGAGAATAGTATGGTTATTTCCGCCCAAGTGTACTAGTTTGGCACAGTAAGCTCGCAGCTAATCTTCTGGTGTAAACGGATAAAGCTCATTTAGACATGCTGGCAAAAAAATCTGGAATTTTGTGCCATGATCTGGTGTACTCAGCACACGCACCGCACCATTATGGGCATGGACAATATTTAATGTTGCGGTTAAACCGATGCCGCTGCCAGTGGGCTTTGTCGTAAAATGAGGTTCAAAGATATGATCCAAGGTGTCTTGGTCCATGCCGATGCCATTGTCGATCACTTGCAAAAAAATATAGTGTTCGGCTGTCAACCCTCGTGCGCCCAGGAAATGATGGGATTCGGGTATAACCAAGTGCCCCGTTTCGATCGTAATCGAACCGGGCATTTTTTCAATAGCTTCCGCCGCATTCAGCAGCAAATTCATAACCACTTGTTGAATTTGTGAGATGTTGGCCAGGATCGAATGCAGATCGGTTTTAAGGTTTAGCTTAACCTTTGCTTTTGGGGCCAGTTTGGGTTCCAATAACTCAATCATATCTTGAACAACCAGATTTAGATTGATCGGTGGCAATTCAGCTTGTTGATGGCTGGTATTCACCATCAGTTGGCTAGAAAGCTCCGCCGCTCGCTTCGTGGCGCGTACCACCCGCTCCACATAACTATGAGCAGGGTGATCGGCATTTAACTTAGCCAGCGCAATCGAAGAATGGCTGAGAATGATCGCCAGGAGATTGTTGAAATCGTGAAAAATCCCGGTGGCGCGCGAATCACTACTCTCTACATTTTGTTGAACATAATGGGCAGGTTCAACCGAATTATAGAAAATAGGATTGGAAAATTGATAAGATTCCGGTAGATAGAGGATAGACGATGCATGGCGCGAAGAACTATCTAATTCCGGAGTATCACAAGGTAACCGGAGTGTATGGGCTTGGATGCGCAAAATTAAAACTCACTTTAGGGCTTACGTAACTCACTAATGACAAAAACGGGTTATACTCTCGTGTTTAGCTGGAGAATATAACCCGATGTAAACATCGAATCTATCTAGCAGTCTGCTTGTTATAATCGATAACAACTAGTCTACTACCGTCAATTACGCCGTTGCATAGAACTTGTCTTGCCATCGGACCCGTTCTGGTTGCACGACTGTTTCTAAACGGCCTGGGCTTTGTGTTAAAAGTTGTGTACTGAATTCCCGTAACGAGCCTGCTTTGATCAAGCAGATCTGTTCAATTTCTTCGGCGGTCAGCTCAAACATTTCCCCCGCATAGCCTACTTGGATCGCGCTCATTGGGTCAGTTAACAATAAGCAACAGAACTTCGGGCTGATAACCGCAGCCGTCAACAAACGGCTGATGGCTTTGCTGTGTAACAGCTCAGTTTCCGCCAATGACTGGGGGCGGACGCCGCGTTGGTAGTGACGCAGCTCTATGGTTTGATGAATCATAGGGGTAGTTGCAATCATATATAACTCATATCCTGCATAAATGATAAAAAACAAATAGTTTCAACACCACGCGCTTGCTCGACAAATTCACTTGGCTAAGTTTACCTTGCTTCTAACATTTGCAGTTCAGGTGCGAGCAGCCAGACCTAGTTTTTCTGCTTTCGGGCCACCGCACGCCCACAACAACCAAAAGGCACCGACGGCAATAAATACATCGCCTGCACTATAGGCAAAGTTAAACGGCAACTCGTTGGGTAAGACAAAGCGATCTGCCAACCATTCGAAACGGGTTTGTTCCGCTAGCAAAAGCACATTTTTTAAACCACCCACACGCTCGCCAAGCTGTAATTCTTCGGCAGGAAAATCGATCTCTGCGCGCTGCAAGGTCTCTGGGCTGATTGGCATAAGTCCGCCATTGGCGCCAATGACAAGTAGATTTAAAGTGAGCCCCAGACCCAGCACCCAAAAGGCAATGAGTGTCCGGTTGAGCCACGCAAAAAGCAATAGTAAACCTTGTGAAATGACTAACGCCGCCGCTGCAATTTCGTCGCTGGCCCACCCTTGCCCGAGTGGCAAGAAGAAGATTACCCATTGGGGTATAAACGCAACGATGACAAGCCAAACTTCAGCCAAATCCGGTATGATAAACGCCCGCTTGCCGATGCTGGCTCGTATTGCACCTGCTATAAGGCCAAGTAGAACTGCGGGTAGTAAAACCAATGGTGCACCACAACAAAAATAAAAATCTAAAAAGAATCTCTAAAACGTCTCTTTGTTGCTCTAACAAGAGCGTTATGGCTAGTGGCCCATGCCCAACGGTGCGCCAGCGCCTAGCACAAAGAGAACCAAAGCGCCCAATCCTAAGGCGGCGCGTACATGTTGTTGGTTGATGTAGCTGGTCTTGAGGCTGATGTTGAACAATTTTCTTTTCATGGTCTGTTCCCCTCTGCTTAGTTATATAAATGTGCGACTCAGATGTCGCTCAT
>JBBRVA010000223.1:0-10428 GCA_038247295.1 Caldilineales bacterium
AAAAGCAGGCGCCGGGTGGTCAGGCTGGCACCAGTTCGCGCATTGAAAATTATTTGGGTTTCCCTTCTGGTCTCAGCGGTTCAGACCTGGCGCGGCGTGCCACAACCCAGGCCAAACGCTTTGGGGTGGAGATTTTGTCGCCCCAAGTTGCCACCAGCCTGCGCATTGACGGCCCTTATCGCATTATCAAATTAGCCGACGATAGCGAAATCGCCTGTCATGCCCTTGTCGTCGCCGTTGGCCTCAATTATCGGCGGCTGACCGTACCCGGTGCAGAAGAATTGACGGGGGCCGGGGTTTACTACGGCGCATCGTTGACCGAGGTCGCGGCCTGCCAAGATCAAACCGTTTATGTGGTGGGGGCCGGCAACTCTTCTGGTCAGGCTGCGCTTTATCTAGCGCAATATGCTTGCCAGGTCACGCTGCTGGTGCGGGGCGAATCGCTCGAAGCAAAGATGTCCCAATATTTGGTAACGCGTATTCAGGACCACCCCAAAATTGAGGTGCGCGTTGCAACGACGGTGACCGCCTGTCATGGCCAAGGTCATTTGGAAAGGATCACGATTTGCGAGGATAAAACAGGCCAGGAGACGGTCGAGGACGCCGCCGCGCTCTTCGTTTTTATCGGCGCAACGCCAGAAACGCAATGGCTGAAGGGTGTCATCGAACTGGATGAGCATGGCTTTGTGCTTGCTGGTCCGGCGCTAGTGCGCAATGGCAAGCCACCCAAGGGTTGGCCGCTAGCGCGTGATCCTTATCTGCTCGAAGCCAGTGTGCCCGGCATCTTTGTGGTGGGCGATGTGCGCGCTAGCTCGGTCAAACGCGTGGCTTCGGCGGTGGGTGAAGGGTCGATTGCGGTACAATTCGTGCATCAATATATGGCGCGCTTAAAGTAAACATTATGTCATCATTTCAATTAGAAGATTTTCGCCCACTGGCTGCATTTGTTGGCCTACCAGAAGATGAAGTGGCCTGGTTGCTTGCCCATGCACAGGCAGAACGTTTGCCAATTGGTAATTATTTCGCCCAAGCCGGGCAACCAAGTGAACGCTTTTACGTGGTGTTAGAAGGTGAATTGCAGATTAGTCGTCGCGAGGGCGATCACGAAACTGTCGTCGGGACAACGCCGGCCGGGATTATGGGCGGTGAATACGCGCTGCTCAGCGACGAGTTGATAGCCGATTTTTCGGCGCGGGCGATTCTTCCGACGCGCTTGATCATTTTCGATAAAGCGGCCTTCCGCCAAATTTTCTTTCATTGCCCTGTTTTTGCGGCGCGTATCTTCCACACGGCTTGCGAGCGCATCCAAGGCCGCGCTGTTTTTACGGTTCAACAGGAAAAAATGGCCGCCCTGGGCAAGTTATCGGCTGGCTTGGCGCACGAATTGAACAATCCGGCCTCGGCCGCGTTGCGCGCGGCCCAAACCTTGCACGACGCCCTGCCTGCCTTGCAGATGCACGCCATGCAACTCAATACATGCGACTTGAGCCCGGCCCATTTGGACCACCTGATCGCATTTCAGCAACAAATGTGCGCTCAATCTGCCACTGTCACGCCCCTTTCGACGCTCGCCCAAAGCGACTGCGAAGATGAAATTGCCGATTGGCTAGCCGACTTAGGCATAGCCGAAGCTTGGAATCTGGCCCCCACTTTTGTATCTGCTGGTGTTACACCGCTGCAACTGGCCGAGTTCAGCGCAAAGTTGCCAACTGAAAGTGTAAATAAGGTGCTTAGCTGGCTGCACGAAGCTTTAGCGACCAATGGTTTACTGGCCGAGATCGAGGAAAGCACAAACCGGGTCTCGGAGTTGATAAAAGCTGTCAAAGAATACACCTACATGGATCAGGCGCCGGTGCAGGATGTGGATCTTAATCGCAGCCTGGAGACGACGCTGCGCGTATTGGCGCACAAATTGCGCGACGTGACGGTGAGCCGAGAATTTGCGCCTGATCTGCCGAGTATTACGGCCCGTGGCGGGGAACTGAACCAGGTTTGGACCAACTTGATCGATAATGCCGCCGACGCGCTGCGTGAGAAGCCGGCTGGTGAGGCGATCTTGCGCGTCATCACCCGCAGCGAAAACGACTTTGTAATGGTTGAGGTAACCGATAACGGCCCAGGTGTCCCACCGGAAGTTCAGCCGCGCGTCTTTGAGCCATTTTTTACTACCAAAGGCGTAGGCATGGGCAACGGGCTGGGGCTGGATATCTGCTATCGTATCATTCAGCAGCACCACGGCACCATCGAACTGCGTTCTGTAACAGGCAACACCCGTTTTATTATCCGTTTACCTTTGCACACAGATTCGTAGAGGAGATTTAATGGCCTGCACACATCGCGACCAGATTCAAGCAGTAACCCCCAGTGCACAGGGGTGTGAGGAGTGTTTAAAAACCGGCAGCCAGTGGGTGCATTTGCGCATTTGCCTCAGTTGCGGCCATGTTGGCTGTTGCGACTCGTCGCCCAATAAACACGCCACCAAACATTTTCAGCAAACCCAGCATCCGATCATCCAATCGTTTCAACCGGGTGAGAGTTGGCGCTGGTGTTATGTTGACCAAATCATGGTGTAAAAATAGTAGACAGGTAAACAGGTAGACAAGTAGACAGGGGATACAACCTGTTTCCTTGTTTCCCTGTCTACTTGTCTACCTGTTTACCGTTTCTACCTTCACCTACAAATACCGGTATAGGAATTATCCTGAATGACAAAAAAAATAATTGTAATCGGCAGTGGCTTTGGTGGGCTGGGCGCAGCGACGCGTCTGGCAGCCAAAGGGTATGATGTAGAACTATTTGAAAAACGTGACAAGCTAGGTGGACGCGCGTATGTCTACGAGGTAAATGGCTTCAAATTTGACGGCGGCCCCACCGTGATCACCGCACCATTTCTCTTCGACGAAATCTGGACCGCGGCTGGTCGGCGCCGTGAAGATTATTTCCAACTCGTCCCATGCGATCCTTTCTACCGCATTTTCGACCACACAGGTCGCCACTTCAACTACAATGGCGACCACCAATTTATTCTCAACCAGATCGACCAGTGGAACCCAGCCGATAAAGAGGGCTACGAACGCTTCATCCGCACGACCAAAGATATTTTTGACACGGGCATGGCGCTGATCGACAAACCCTTTCTGCATGTCAGCGATATGGCGCGGGTTGTGCCAGACTTGGTGCGGCTGCAATCTTATCGCAGCGTCTATGGCTATGTGAGCAAGTTTATCCAAAATGACTTTTTACGTCGTTGCTTCTCCTTTCACCCGTTGCTGATCGGCGGCAACCCGCTGGATGCTGCCTCACTTTATGTCTTGATTCACTATCTGGAGCGCCAGTGGGGTGTCCATTACGCCCTGGGCGGCACGGGCGCGATTGTGGCCGCTTTTGGTCAGTTGATGAACGAACTAGGCGTCAAAGTACATCTGAACGCCGAGGTCAAAGAGATCTTGGTCGAGGGGCGCAAGACGACTGGTGTGCGCATGGCGGATGGCACGGTGCATAAGGCAGATGCGGTCGTCTGCAACGCCGATGTAGGATGGTCTTACTTGAATTTGATTCCTGCCCAATACCGTAAGAAAAATACCGATAAGCGCATCAAGAGCTTCAAATACAGTATGTCGCTCTTTGTGATCTACTTTGGCACCAAGCGCCGCTACACAGACAGCCAACTGGCGCATCATAATATTATTCTTAGTGAGCGTTATAACGGTTTGTTGCGCGATATTTTTGGCGATCAAGGACTACCAGAAGATTTTTCGCTCTATCTGCACATGCCGACGATTACCGATCCGACAATGGCGCCGCCCGGCCACGAGGCATTTTATGTGCTTTCGCCGGTGCCGCACCTGGGGGCCAAGATTGACTGGCATAAAGCGGCCAAGCCTTATCGTGACACGATTATGCAATTTTTAGAAGAAAATTATCTGCCCGATCTACAAGCAAATATTGTGGCCGAGCATTACATCGATCCGCTGCACTTCCAGGGTGATCTCAACAGTTATCTTGGATCAGCCTTCTCGGTGCAGCCTATTCTTACCCAATCGGCCTGGTTCCGTCCCCACAACCGTTCAGAAGATCTGGACAATCTCTATTTTGTGGGCGCGGGTACGCATCCAGGCGCTGGTTTGCCAGGTGTTCTCTCATCGGCGAAGATTGTCGAAGGATTGATTGGTTAAGGGGTAAATGGTAAGTAGTCATTGGTAAGTGATAATTTAACCACTTACCAATGACTACTTACCATTTGTTGCTTTATTACGGAAAAAGCGGCGGCGTCAGGCTTACAACCGTTGCTAGAATTAAGAGCCCCATCACAAAACCAATCAAGATGCGGTTGTGTTCTAATACCTTCCCCCAAGTTGGTTTTTGCGCTCTGGAGAGCGGTATTTCGACCGGTGTCAGTGGCTGTTTGGAGCCGAGAAGTAAATCGCGCATCTCACGCGCATTGACGGGTCGATCACTTGGATGCATAGCCAAGGTTTGAAAGATGATCCGCTCTATGCGTGGGGAAACATTTGGGTTAATCTGGCGGAGTGAAACCAACGTGCCGGGGCGGAGGACGCGCTCTTTGGCATCCACCGGTGGGTGACCGGCTAATAGATGGTAGAGTGTTGCCGCCAGGCTGTAAAGATCGCTGCGCGCATCAGTAAAGCCAGTGTCGCCACCATACTGCTCTAGCGGTGTGTAGGCTACCGTTCCCCGCCCTTGCACAACGGTTACTGTACGCGTCTGATCATTGTTCAGCACCTTGACGAGACCAAAATCGACGAGTTTTACATCTCCACGCGGCGTTACTTTGATGTTGCTCGGTTTAATATCGCGGTGTAACACAACCGGATCTTGTTCGTGTAGATATTCTAAAGCGTCGAGCAGTTGAGTAGACCACGCAAGCACCTGTTGTTCATCGAGAAACTGATTTTGGCGGCGTGTTTCCTGCAAGATTTCCTGCAAGTCGCGGCCTGCCACAAAATCCATGACTAGATATTCACGTGGACCGTTGGAGAAATAATCGGAAACCTTGGGCAGATTCGGATGATCGAGACGCGCCAGGGTGCTGGCTTCGGTGCGGAATTGTTCGGCAATCTGCTCAAGCTCTTGTTCCGAGGTGGAGTTTTCAGCAAGATTGGGTAAAACTTCTTTAACGGCGCAAATGCGGCCTTCCAGGCGCCGGTCATTCGCTTTATAAACGGCGCCCATGCCGCCTTGCCCAACTAATTCCAAGATCTCGTATCGTTTGCGTAAAATGGTGCCAGGCTCTAAAATGTTTTGCATGGATTAGTTCCCCCATTTTACGATAGTGTAAGTATGCCACTGGCTGAAAGTGCAATTTTGTTTGCGCTTCCAGCTTATGGATTGATACACGTTGAGCGGTAGACAAACAAATTACACTATCATAAGAAAATCACATTTTTCACATGCGCTATTTTTGGTATAATAGCAGTGCGCTCAACTAGCAATTTGCAAAAGGTAAGTGGCATTATTATGCGCTAGCATTCTAATTCTGTCAATTTGCTTTAGGGTAGCAATAGGGCGGAAAAGTTGTTTTGCCCTATTGCAAACTATAAATTTAGCGCATAGCAAAGTATAATGGGTTGCTGAACCTATCCATCGCTCTGCATAGACGAGTCGAAGTAAGATAAGCCGGTGTAAGTAGTAGTGTGACGCATCGGTTTGTCTTACTGTAGTTTGTCTGGATGCAGTAACATCATTACCGAAGTTTTAGGATCGATAGCTGAGAAGGACTGGGCATGACGACAGAAGTCAATCAAGAAACATGGGATGCTGAACAATATCAGATCAAAGCCAGACCGCGTGAGAATGCAATGTTGGTGCTTCAGCGTGGTGCAGAAGCGGGACGGCGTTGGCCGCTCGACCGCAACCGGCCGTTCATGATTGGGCGTAGTGATGAGTGTGATGTTGCCTTACCAGACCGTCAGGTGAGCCGTCTGCATGCGCGCATTACTTGGCAGGGAGATTGTTACGAGATCGAAGACTTGGGCAGCAAGAATGGCACGCATTTGAATGGCCAGGAAGTGCAAGGCTCTGAAGCGCTGCACGATGGTGATGAAATTCAGATCGCGCTGCGCTTTAAACTGGCTTTTGTCGATGCCGGCGCCACCGCACCGCTAACCGTCGACAACGATAAGGCCGGCTTGCGTCTAGACAAAGAGACACGCCAGGTTTGGGTCAATGGGATTTTGGCCGACCCACCGCTCAGCCTTCATCAATATCGCCTGCTGGAAGCACTGTGGGATTCTGGTGGCGGTGTCGTAACGCGCGAGCAGATCATCGATGCCGTCTGGCCAGAGGCTAGCAGCGAAGGGGTTAGCGAGCAAGCGATTGATGCGTTGGTGCGTCGTTTGCGCGAACGTATTGCCGAAACTGATGAAGAATTTCGCTACATTGTGACTGTGCGCGGTCATGGCTTTCGTTTGGAAAATCGTTAATTTGTCTGGCTGCCGTCCGTTAACGAATCTCAATTTGGTACCTATCGATCTCACATTGACGCTTCAACACCCAGCATCGAAAACCGAAAATGCCAGCCGCTTGGGTCTCTATCTTCACATTCCTTTTTGTGAAAAAAAGTGCCCGTATTGCGATTTTAATACCTACGCCGGTCTGCAAGATCAATTTCAGGCTACTGTAGACGCTTTATGCCAAGAATTGGTGCAAATTTCTGGCCAAGCAGAAGGGCGCGCGCTCTGTTCAATTTTTATCGGCGGCGGCACACCGACTGTGCTCAATGATCATCAACTGGCGCAATTATTTGAGGCAATTCATCGCAGTTTTACGTTGACGCCAGATTGTGAAATTACCTGTGAAGCCAATCCTGGTACGGTGGATCGACCTAAGTTTAAGCAACTGCGCAAGCTTGGTGTCAACCGTTTAAGTATTGGGGTGCAAAGTTTTCAGCCCCAAGAATTACAATTCTTGGGGCGTATTCACGATGTTGATGATGTCTTGCGTGCTTTTGCCGCTGCACGCGCGGCCGGTTTTGAGAATATCAATCTGGACTTCATCTTTGGCTTGCCGCACCAACCGCTTGCCAATTGGCAAGCGACGCTGGACCAAGCGTTGGCCCTGCAACCGGATCACCTAAGCCTCTACAGCTTGATTGTGGAGCCGAACACGCCTTTATTTCACTGGGTGAAAGAAGGCCAAGTGAGTTCACCGGATGAAGATCAGGCGGCCGAATTGTATGAATTCGCAATGGCGCACCTGGCCAGCGCTGGTTACACTCAATACGAAGTTTCCAACTGGGCGCGCGCACAGGCAACTAATCTGGCAGATGTAACACCGACCCTGGCTAGCCAACACAACTTGCTCTACTGGCGCAACCACGAGTATTTTGGCATCGGGCCGGGCGCCCATAGCCATTTGCGCACAACCGCAGCTGATGGCGCCTCGATCGGCAAGCGCTGGAGTAATCGCAAACCCGTGCCTGGGTATGTGAAGCGGATTAACCAAGCTGCATCCGTGGTCGACTATTCTGAAATAATTGATCCACGTTCGGCCATGGGTGAAACCATGATGCTCGGTTTGCGGTTGCTGCAAGAGGGCGTCGCTTTTGAGCGATTTTATGCGCTCCATCAGGTCGAGTTACAAACGGTCTTTGCGGCGGAACTGGCGCAATTACTGACGTGGGGTTTGATCGAAATTGATGCGCAGCGTGTAAGGCTGACGCGCCCGGGGCTGATGTTGGGGAATCGGGTTTTTGCCCATTTTTTGCCGGAAACGACCAATGAAACACCTACCATCTAAGGGTTCTTACGTATGACGCGCGCTGTTTACCCGGGTACTTTCGATCCTATTCACAACGGTCACATCGATATCGCAGAGCGAGCAAGCGCGCTCTTCGAAGAAGTGGTGTTTGCTATCTACGATGCACCGCCCAAAAAATTGCTCTTTACTACCGAAGAGCGGCTTGAACTAGCGCGTACTGCCTTGGCCCACCTACCGAATGTGACCCTATCTACCTATACCGGTCTCACCGTCGAATACGCGCGCCAAAACGATGCCACTGCGATTGTGCGTGGGCTGCGTAACGTCGCGGATTTTGAATATGAGCACCAGATCGGTTGGGCCAACCATCAATTGGCGCCTGAGGTTGAACTGTGTTGTCTCTTTTGTAACGGTCAATATGCCTACCTCAGCGCAACGATCTTAAAGGAAGTTGCCAGTTTGGGGGGTAACTTTACCCTCTGGACGCCAGAGCATGTGCAGCAAGCCTTACGCGCCAAATTTAACTTACCAGAAACCAGCCCCATCACAAAACCACTATCGCGACGTGGCGGCAAATTGTCACATCATGGATAGCGACTAGCCATCGGTAATCAGTTTTTGGTTTATACTGGTGGCTGGTTACAGATGCTAGATCACTTAGGAGGTGTCCTATCGCCATCTTACAATTAATTGACCAGTTGGCCGATGCCCTCAATCGTGGCCGGCAGATTCCGCTCTCCGCACTGCGCGTGGTCGATGCCAACGAGGTTATCCAACTCATTGAACGTATGCGGATCAACGTGCCTAGCTCGATCATGGAAAGCGAACGCACCTTAGCCGAACGCGACCGTATTCTGGCTGATGCCCACGCCGAGTATGAGCGGATTATTCAACAAGCCCGCCAGCGCGCCCTGGAAGTAATGAGTGATGATGCGCTCGTACACGCTGCCCGTCAGGAAGCCGAACGTATTTTGGCCGAGAGCCGAGCCGCCAGCCACCGGCGCGCCGAGGAGGCCGATCGTTATGCGATTGGCGTCTTAGAAGATCTGGCCCAGAAGCTGCAAGTGATTACAAAACAAGTAGAGAATGGCGTGCAATTGATGCGCACCGGTCGCTTTGCAGATATCGCTGAACAAGCTGATCTGAATGCAGAAGCAAAGACGGGGAAAAAGGCATAACGCACCGCCGTGTTTGACATCAGTGATTAAAGGTCTGCCCGTTACTGTTTTGACATAAATCCAGGCCAAAGCTATAATAGTTTTTCGGCTTTTTGCGTGGATGCCTTTATTTATGCCAAAGGAGTAAAAACCTGGTTTGGCCGAATCAGGATGAGACGCCCTATGCTTTACAATGTTGCCCAGTTACTGAAAGAGCCCATCGGATCTGTTCGGCGCTATACTTTGGCCGAAGATCTGGCTGATTTGGATCCAGAATTGGCTGTGCTTGGTCCATTGGTGGGCGAACTGCAAATCATGCGGCTCCATAGTGGCGTCTTAGTGACGGGAGAACTGAGCACGGTGGTGCGCGCTAGTTGCAATCGCTGTGTAGAGCCAATCGCCGTACCCGTGCGTTTCAACTTGGAAGAGAGCTTTCGTCCGCTGGTTGAGGTAGAAACTGGGCGCTACCTACGCCCCGAGGAGTTTGAAGGCGAAGCGGAAGATTTGGAAGATGCGGCGCTGCTGATTGATGAGCATCATGTTTTAAATATAGCTGAAATTGTCCGCCAGAATATTTGGCTGGAAATGCCTATGCATCCTGGCTGTAACTGGGAAGGCGCGGGTGAATGTCCAAATTTCACCGCACTGCGCCACCAAATCGGTGATGTACGCATCTTGCGAGACGACGACCCTGAAACAGAGGATATAGGTGTGGTTGATCCGCGCTGGTCTGCTCTGTTAAAGCTGAATGATCAGACTGATGAAGAGTAAAATAATGTAAAGCGATTTTCCAAATCGCAACTGTGAAAGTAAATTTTGAATTAGGTGCTGGACTTAATAGTCAGCAAAGGAGAAAAAATGGGACCACTACCAAAACGTAAATTGAGCAAAGGCCGCCGCGATCGCCGACGTGCCCACGACGCCTTGGGCGCGCCAAAGCTGGTAGAATGTACACAATGCCATCAGAAGATGTTGCCCCACCGTGTTTGTCCGCATTGTGGCTATTATCGAGGACGACAAATCCTCGACATTGGCGACGCGGCAAAGACTGCATAAGTTTGTCACTACGAAGGGGATTTGGCGCTAAAGACCAAATCCCCTTTTTTGCTTGCGCAAGGCTCATTTTTTAGCATGGCTAACTTTTCTTTTATCCAATCTGCTCAATCTACCGCATTTCTTTTTCCTGGCCAGGGTAGCCAGCAAGTTGGCATGGCGCGCGAATTGTTCGACGCGTATGCCGTTGTCCGGCAAACGTTTGAAGAAGCAGACGACCGGCTTGGTTTTGCGCTGGGTAAGCTTTGTCTTGAAGGGCCAGAAGCCGAACTGACAGCCACCATCAACGCGCAGCCAGCCTTGTTACTCGCAGGCGTAGCTATTTTGCGTGCTATTCAGAATGAACTCGGTAATGCGCCATTATCGCCATCCAATGGCCTAGCCTTTGTGGCTGGGCATAGCATGGGTGAATACACGGCGCTGGTTGCTGCGAGCAGTCTTTCTTTTGCGGATGGGTTGCGGCTGGTGCGTGAACGCGGCCGGTTAATGAAAGAAGCCG
>JBBRVA010000224.1:0-10383 GCA_038247295.1 Caldilineales bacterium
TATCCCACGCCGCCAACTATGCGGTCTTACATCTGGCCACGCATGCCCAGTTTCGCACCGATGACCCCATGCTTTCCTCGCTGGCCCTGGCCGACCGCCGGCTTACCCTCGCCGAGATCGCCCGCTTGCAATTAAATGCTGATCTGGTGGTGTTGAGCGGCTGCGAAACGGGGCGCGGCCAACTGCGCGGCGGCGATTTGTTGAGTTTAGCCAGCGGCTTCTTGGGCGCTGGCGTTCGCTCTTTGCTGGTTAGCTTATGGCGAGTTGAAGACAATGTCGCGGCCTTGTTGATGGGCCATTTTTACACGGCCTTACGCGCTGGCCAGTCGCGCACGAACGCATTGCGCAGCGCACAACTGGCCCTACTGAGCGCCAGCGGTGAGGCGGACGATTTACCCAAGCTCTATGCCCACCCAGCTTTTTGGGCGCCGTTTACTCTGCTCGGCAACTGGCTTGACCTGCCCAATTTATAGCACGCTTAAACCAAATTTCGCAGCTTTGGTATTAGATAAATTATACGTGTCCTTTTTATTACATTTACCGTCAACTAAAGTTAACTGCAAAATGCTCGTTTACGGCGGACAAGAAATTCCTTGCCCCATGAGTACTGAAAAAATTTATAAAGGTTCATGCCATGATAATCCAAACCTTGGAAGGCCAGCGCATGGTCTATCGTGTACTCCTTCGGACAATATGTAATAGCTGTCTGCTTTTTCTCGCGGTGAGCGCGCTGTTGGCGCTTGCCAGCTCACCCGCGCTGGCACAAACTACACCAGACGCGCCATTGCCGGCACACTGCAAGCGCGGCGGCCCATTGCCGTTAGATAATCCAAACTTCTGTGGCTGCACCTGGGGTGTCATTTACTATCGCGGTCAACCGGTGGTGAGTGCTCCGGTCACGCTGCGTTTTAACACCCAAATCACCGAGACGCTAAGCATTGTCGATCAAGAGGAGCCTTTCCCTTTTTATGACATGACCGGCGCCGAACTAGGGGCACAGCGCGGGGATGTGATGACGGTTACCACCACCTTTGGCGGTCAGACGGCGTCGCGCACCTTTCGCGCCCAACCGAATGCGGAAGGCGAACAGCAAGTGAACCTTGTCCTGCCAGAACAAGGCATCTGGAGTCGCTGGCTGACGGGCGGCTATACGCGCACCCTGGCAATCAACGGCACAACCTTGTGGGCAGGTGGGGTGGCTGGCGTGCGTGCCATTGACACCGCCAGCACAGTGAGCACGACGCAGACCCTGCCCTGGCCAGACCCGGTTGTCGCATTGGCAATTGGGGCCAACAATCATGTCTGGGCCGCGGCCGCCCACCAACTGGCCGAGTTTGATGGCAACGGCTGGCAGAATCGCCCGCTGCCTTTTGCCGCTACCATCCGCGCCCTAACGGTTGACCCAGCCAGCGGTGCGCTCTGGGCTGGCGGTGGCGACAACAGCGGCGCGCTGGCGGTTTACGACGGCGCGTGGCACCCAGTAACCGCCGTCGGCGAGCAGATCAGAACGCTGACTGTTGACAGTGCCAATCACCTGTGGGTAGGCACCCTGGGCGGCGGTGTTTATCGCCACACCGGCGCCGACCCAGACAGCGGTTGGACGCAGTTCAAGGTAGCCCAAGGTCTTGCCTCTAATTTCGTTTTAGCGGCAACCGCCGCTGACGATGCGGTCTGGTTTGGCACGCGCCCCTATCTGGACGGTCAGGCTTCGCGCGGTGGGGTTAGCCGCTACAACCTGGCCCAAAACAATTGGCGCACCTATGGCATCGCCCACGGTCTGCCGGCCGATGTAACCTTATTGCAAGCGCCAGCCGCAATTTATGCCTTAACGGTCGATGGGCAAGGTGGGCTGTGGGCGGGCACGCCGCAAGGCGTCTACCAATTGGCAACACCGGCCGTCTGGGTCAATCATCTAGCGACGGGTGATGCGGTGCGCGCATTGGCAGCGGCGGACACAACCCTGGTGGCGGCGCGCACCGCGGGGCTGGATCGCCTTGACCCGACGCTGATACCCGGCAATCCACCCACGGTGCAACTAGATTCGGCTGATGCTGCGACGCTTAGCCAGCTTGATAACCTGACCTTGCACGCGACCGCCGCCGATAACGATCCAAACACAGATAAAGCCGAGCAACAAATTATGGCCTGGGATTGGCAATCGGACCGCGATGGTCCTTTGTGTACCACAGCGAATAGCTGTCTACTTTCCGGGGTGAATCTGACCCCGGGTTCGCACACGATCAGCGTGCGTGTGCAAGATGATGAAGGCGTCTGGTCCCAGTCGGTGACGACGAAGATGTTGCTGGTAACGCCAGCGACTGCCGTCTATTTGCCGCTGGTTCAACGTCCGCTTGTTACCGAATAAAGCGTGGCTCATCCAGCCGCCATGCTCGACCGATAGAGGAGACCATGCGTAACCTTTTGATCATCTGGCTTTTGCTAATCGTGATTTTCTTCAGTGGGAGTAGCGCGCGCGGGCAGCAAACGCGCGCCGTCCATGTCTCCTTAGCAGCCCAAGCGCGCCCGCTCAACGCCGTGCAGGCCGCGGGAAATGCCCAAAATGTGCAATATCTGGGCCATGTGGGTGGCGTAACCGATACTCTTTTTGTGGCGGGCAACCGGGCTTACATTGGTGAAGGAACGCGCCTGACCATTCTGGATATTACCAATCCAGCCCAACCAACCTTGCTCGGAAAAACCCAGCCCCTGCCCGGCATTGTGCGCGGCGTTATGGTGAACGGCAATACGGCCTATGTTGCCAATGGTGAGGCGGGCCTCCACATGATTGATGTCACCAATCCAGCAGCCCCAAGCGAACTAGGCTTCTACGCGACACCGGACGATGCCTGGGATGTCTATGTGGCGGATGGGCTGGCCTATATTGCTGGCGGCGACAGTGGCTTGCTGGTCGTCAACGTTACCAATCCCGCCCAACCGGTGGCGGTTGGTGCCTTCGACACGCCCAATACGGCGTGGAGTCTTTTTGTGGTGGACAAAACTGTCTACATTGCCGATGCCGCGGGCAGCGGTCTACGCATCATTGATGTGACCAACCCGGCCGTCCCCGCTCAGCTCGGCTTCTACGTAACGCCCGGCATCGCTCACGATGTGTTTGTCAGCGGCAATTTCGCCTATGTCGCTGACTACACCAAGGGGCTGCGTGTGATCAACATCGCTAATCCAGCCAACCCCACAGAAAGCGGTTTTTATGATACGGTCGGTTATGCCAAGGGCGTTTTTGTAAAGGACAACACGGCCTATATTGCCGACAATCACGGTGGTTTGCAATTGGTCAACGTGACCAACCCCGCCCTGCCTGCGCTGATCACCATTCCGCTCGACACCCCTGGCAGTGCGGATGATCTGGTCGTGGTTGGAGATAAGGTCTATTTGGCCGATCACGGCGCTGGCTTGCAAGTGATAAACGTCGCCAACTTGAGCATCCCTACCCCGTTCGGCGCCTATCGCACGGTGGGTGATGCTACTGGCATCTTTGTCGAGGGTGATACAGCCTACCTGACTGATGGATTGGGGCTATGGACGGTGGATATCAGTGACCCAACCCAACCAACGACCACTGGCTTCAAAGCCAGCAGTGGCGGCTCTAGAGATGTCTCCGTTTCCGGCATCTACGGCGCAGTGGCCAACGGCGACACCGGTGTGCAGTTTATGGGCATTACCAGCCCGCCAACGCTGACCCTCTACAGCACCTACAATTCTCCTGGCTTCGCCTACTCGGTTCTTGTTAAAGACGGCGGCATCAATGTCGATGACAAAGCCTATGTGGCCGACGGTGTGGCTGGGCTGCGTATTTTGAATGTTCCTACGCCAGTCAATCCGGCAGAAGTGGGCTTCTTGGATACCACAGGGACAACGCGCGATGTCTATGTGGCCGGCACGAAGGCTTATCTCGCCGATGACAACGGTGGTTTGCGTGTGGTGAATGTGAGCAACCCAGCCGCACCGGCTTTGTTAGGGTCTTACGCCACCAGCGGGGCTGCCTCGCGCGTCTTTGCCAGCGGCAACACCGCCTATATCGGCAGTTCGGCAGGTCTGCATGTGTTAGATGTAACGAACCCTGCCAACATTGCCGAACTTGGCTTCTTTGATACGACCGATTCTGTGCAAGGTTTGCATGTGGTGGGTAGCACCGCCTATGTCGCCACTTTCTCGGCTGGCGTACGCATTGTAAATGTGACCACTCCCGCCAATTTGACCGAAGTTGGGTTTTACGACACCCCTGGCATTGGCGAAGATCTCTTTGTCGTCAATGGCCTCATTTATCTGGCCGACGGCAACAATGGCTTGGTGATTCTGCGCTACCCACCCTGTTACCGTTTGACCTTGCGCCACCAGGGCCAAGGCGCCAATCCAACCGTCAACCTACCCAACTCCAACGGTTGCCCTGTGGGTGAATATAATTTTCTCACCTCACTCAGTTTGACCGCCAGTCCAGCCCCGGCCTGGCGCGTGGCAAGCTGGGCCGGGGCCAACAACGAGAACTCGACTTCCACCAATAATGTTTTAACCATGCCGGCCGCCGATCATACCGTAACGGTAAACTACGCGCCGATCTGTTATGGGCTGACCCTGACTCACAGCGGCACCGGCAGCGACCCAGCACCAAGCCCGGCCAACTCGGACGGGTGTGCGGCCGGTCAATACGTGGCGGGGCAGACCATTACCCTCAATGCCTTGCCAGGGACAGGCAACACAGTGGGCAGTTGGAGCGGGACAACCACTGACAACAGCACCGCGCTTGCCAATACGGTCACGATGCCAGCCGCCGCGCACACCGCCGGGGTTGCCTACACGCTGGCTTGTTATAGCTTGACCCTTACCCACAGTGGCCAGGGCAGTGACCCCACCGCCGCGCCGGCTAACTCGGAAGGCTGTCCAACGGCACGTTATCACTTTAATGAGGCGATTACACTGAGCGCCACGCCGGATGCAGGCTGGCAGATTGCCGGTTGGAGCGGCGCCAGCAACAACGCCGCTACCACGCCCACCAACAGCTTGACGGTGCCGCCTAACGATCACACCGTCAGCGTCAATTACAGCGAGATTCCCACCGCTGGTCCGGGTGACACCTTCGAGGTGGATAACAGTTGCACCCGCCATCGGCCGATTGCCGCCGATGGCAGCGAAACGCAAGCGCATACATTCCATGCCCCCGCCGATGAAGATTGGGTGCGCTTCACCGTCGCCGCTGGCAGCACCTATCGCATCGAGGTGCAAGTGCCGTCTGATTCCAGCGCCGATGTCAACTTGGAAGTCTACGCCCAATGCGAAGCGCCGGCCTTTGATGATTGGCAGGAAAGCTTTAGCCCTGGTGCCCGTCTGGACGTAACCGCGCCGGCCAGCGGCCAAGTCTATGTACGGCTGACAAATCAAGATGCGGCTGTTGCCGGCGCTAATGTGGCCTATCAACTTTCCGTACGCGCCTTGTCCGGTGACACGTCTAACCGGGCGCTGATCTTGCTGGCGGGCCGGCTGCGCGGCAACGACAGTTTGCAGAAGAATATTCACAATGTGACAAATGCCGTCTATACCCTGTTCCAGCGCAACGGCTACACGGATGACAACATCCAATACCTGGCCACAGACACTAATCTGGCCGGGTTTGATGCGGCGGCGACCCGCGAAAATTTACGCAGTGCGATTACGCAATGGGCCAAAACCAAGGTGGGCAATGGCGGCGTCCTCACCCTCTATCTGATGGATCACGGTGGCGTCGAAACCTTTTACATTGATGAGTTGAGCAATCAGCGTCTCAGCCCCAGCGATCTGGATGGCTGGCTGACCGAACTGGAAGCGGCCTTGCCCAATCTCAAGATCAATGTCATCATTGAAGCCTGCCAGTCGGGCAGCTTTGTTACGCCGCCGCAGAGTATCAGCAAAGCCAACCGCGTGGTGATTGCGTCCACCAACGACGTGAATGACGCCAAAGCATCCAAAGATGGCGCTTATTTTTCGGATCACTTGCTGACTTGGCTGCATCAGGGTTACAATTTGTTGGTCGCCTTCGACGAAGCCAGAGAAGTGGCCAGCACGGTTTTTGTGCTGCAACAGGCAATGATCGATGCCAATGGCAATGGCATCCCCAACGAATTGACCGACGGCGCGATCGCGGCGAGCCGCAGCTTTGCCTATGCCGGCACCTTTAGCAGTGACGACTGGCCGCCGCACATCTTTGCGGTGCAAATGCCAGCGGCGATCAACAACTTTAGCGGCGTGATCCAGGCCGACGTGCGTGATAATCAGCAGGTGCGCCAGGTGTGGGCTGTGGTCTATCCGCCCGATTATACGCCACCCACCACGGGCCAGGAATTGCAGCCCGAAGTTTTGCCCACCTTTTTGCTGACGCCAGTTGATAATGGTAGCCTGTATGCCGGTGAGTTTACTGGCTTTACCCAAACTGGCCTGTATCGCATCGTTGTGCAGGCCGAAGACGCCGATGGATTGGTGGCGCGCCCCGTCGTGATCGAAGTGAATGTGGGTAATTTGCTCTTTTTGCCAATGGTCTGGCGCTAATGGGCAAAGATTAGTAAAATCTTCATTGATTAGAGTAGTATTCTTATCCCTTCGTTCTGTGTAATATGCGTTCATAGAAAACAGGTAATCAAAAAATATGCTGTCACGATTCTCCTTCTCCCAATCCCGGTTGGTCATCTACGTGCTCCTGGGAGGCTTGCTCCTGGGTTGGATTGTTATCTTCAGCGGGCTGCCTGCGCCCTATGCCAACGCTTCGTCGCCTGCCGCGCCAGCCGATCTGCCCGACACCACCGCCGACGTGGTCCTTGACGGCTTTGACCATCCTGTGGCCGTTGCAATCGCACCGAATGGTCGGGTTTTTCTGGCGATCTGGGGCAATGATGGCAATGTTGGCGCTTTCCGGCAAGGGTCGGTTGCCAGTTGGCCGACGTTGGCTGCTTTTAAGAGCGCCAGCGCACCTGATATTATTTTGGGGCAGGCCGGCGCCATCCAACTCAGCAATCCCGAGGCGCTGGTGGTGGACAGCCAAAACCGACTCTATGTGGCGGACACCTATAATCACCGGGTGTGGGTCTTCAATAGCGTCAGTGCCACCGGGCAGCAGCCTGATTTTGTCTTTGGCGCCAACGGTACATCAAATGCGTTGGTAAACTTGTTTAAGTTTACGCGTGGCATGGCGATTGATAGCCAAAACCATCTCTTTCTCACCGACACGTTCAACAATCGCATCCTCGTTTACAATTTGCCGATCACATCCAACGCGCCCACACCGATTGCGCAGTTCACAGGCTTTAATGGTCCGCGCACGGTGGCGGTCGATCCCGAGGACAATGTCTATATTGCGGACAGCGAAAACGCGGTAGTGAAAGTCTTTCTCCAACCGGTGACCAACAACAATTACACCACACCAGATCGCATCATCGGTGAATTGCATGCGACGAATTGTGGCGCATCGAGTGGCGCCAGCACGACGGACACCTACCTGAGCTGTCCGGTCGATGTCGCCCTAGATCAGCAAGGCGATCTTGTCGTTTCCGATACCCCAAACCATCGTATGCTAGGTTATCCGGCGGGCAGCTCCTCGGCGGTCATCGTCTATGGACAAGCTGATTTTACGAGCTCGCAACGCAATCAAGGTGGCGTGGCCAGCGCCGACACTTTGTCCGAACCGTTGGGCATCACGTTTGATGCGCAAGACAACTTGTACCTGGCCGATTTTGCCAACAACCGCGTGCTTGTATTCAACACACTGGTGGTCCCCACAGACACGCCGACGGCTACCGCCACCCCGCCCAATCCAGCTACCAGCACGCCCACCAATACACCCACCACTCCCCCAGTTGTTGCCACTGCCACCAACACCCCCACGGCGACAGCAACGCAGCCACCCAGCACTACCGGTGATATTTATGAAGCTGACAACGCCTGCGCCCAGGCCAAGACAATTGTCACCGATGGCAGTGTGCAGTTGCGCACCTTTCATGCCGCCGGTGATGCTGATTGGGTGCGCTTTGAGGCCATTAAAGATGCCCGCTATCTGATCGAGGTGCAGGTCCCCGCTGGCTCACCAGCAGACAGCGCACTAGAGCTCTACCCTGGCTGCGATGCTGCTTTATCTGAACAGCAAGACTACGCCTTTGCGCCGGGCGTGCGCCTGGAACTGGCCGCACCGGCGACAGGGAGTCTTTTTCTAAAGCTGGCTGATCACGATCCAGTGTGCGGTGGGGCAGACATGCGCTATGAATTGTCGGTGCGCCAACTAAAAGCCACCGCGGCTTCGGGTGCGCTGATTGTGGTGGCAGGCAGTTTGCGGGCGAACGATCCAATCCAGCCGAACATTTATTATGTAACAGATGCGGTGCGCCGGCTCTTTATCAACCAAGGCTACAGCGATGATCGCATTCAATACCTGGCGCCAGACACCAACCGTGTCAACGTCGATGCGGCCGCGACTGTGGCCAACTTACAAAGCGCAATTACCAACTGGGCGGCCAGCCGGTTAGGCGCCGATGGGGTGCTGACGATCTATTTGATGGATCATGGCGATAAAGAGGTAATTTACCTGAACAAGGGGCAAAACGAAATTGCCACTTCAACGCAGATCGATGGATGGCTGACGCAACTGGAAAGCAGCCTGCCGGGCGTGAAGATCAATATTATGATTGAAGCCTGCTACTCGGGCAGCTTTGTCAGCCTGCCCAACAGTTTGAGCAAGGCGGGCCGTTTGGTGATGACATCGACAAATGACAGCAAGCTGGCGTGGGCTTCGCCGCAGGGCGCGCACTTCTCCGACCATCTGATCGAAGCGTTGGGGCGTAAATCCAGCCTCTACACGAGCTTTCAGCGCGCGCAAATCGCGGCCCAAACCTTCCATGCCGAACAGACGGCCTGGTTGGATGGCAATGGCAACAGCATCCCCAACGAGGCCGATGATTATGCGATTGCCGCCCAGCGCGGTTTCGATATTGCCGGTACGCTGAGTGACGATGTCTGGCCACCCTTTATCGCCGAGGCGGCTGGCCCCACGACAATCGCCGATGGGCAAGGGTTGCTGCGGGCGGTGGTGAGCGACGACAAAGGTGTGAAGCATGTCTGGGCTGCGATCTACCCACCCAACTACACCACGCCTAGCGACGGCGATGCGCTGGTGCGCGACGAAGATAATCTGGCGATTGCTCGCATCAAATTGGAACGACGCAGTGATGGCGACTACACTGGCTTATACACTGGTTTTCAACAAGCTGGCGCCTACCGTATCGTGATTTATGCCGAAGATGATGATGGCCTTACTGCCCAACCCGTGGTACTAGAAGTGACGAGCGGGGGCCAGATCTTCCTGCCCCTTGTCACCCGTTAGACAAACAGCAAGCAAATTGTAAACAAAGAAAAACCCGATGTAATGAAATAAATCTTCATTGCATCGGGTTTTTCTTGTGTAAAACTTAAAAAAACGCCGTTTTAGCACACTCATCAGGTGTTTTGTCGTTCCTAATTTATATCCATATAATGGTTAGCTTAACGAGATTTCGTTAAGTTACCAAATTTTCTATTGCGGCTTGACCAAAATAGTGTGGTTTAGAGCGGGCAGGTTTGTAAAATCGGCCAGCTCTGATGGCAATCCTTTCTGATCGGAGTCTATTCATGGCACAACGCTGTTTCACTAAAAGAAATCTGTTACTGCTCTGTCTGCTTGGTTTCGTCTTGCTGCTGCCCGGTGCGACAGTGCAACACGCCTACGCCGAAACCTTCGACGCCCCTGCTGTGCGCTACGATGTGCTTACCCATGCGATCTATATTGGGAGCGATGCAGGTTTGCCCGTGGCCAGCCAGGCAATCAGCGTGCCGGATCTGGCGGCCACATTAGTCGGCCAAGGGGTTCCGGACCTAGTCGTTGATCAGGGCGCCGGCGCCTGGTTGATCAAAGCCAACGTCGTCATTAGCCCAACGGCACGGCTGGAAGCCACCAACGCCACGATCACCGAGCTTCGCTTGGACAGCCCACCGATGAACGCCTATAAGATCACGGCCAAGCGCGGTGGTCATTTGCTGATCAGCGGCATCAAGCTGGTGGCCTGGGAAAATGGCGCGCTGGATCAAGAGTATGCTAACCAACGCAGTTATCTGCTCGCCTTGGAGGGCGGGCGGATGGACATTATCAACAGTGAAGTCGCCTACCTGGGCTGGGCAGATGGGGAACCAAGTGGCCTCTCCTGGCGCAAACGGCTAGTCTTTGCAGATCCGCTTACTGGCGCCACAGGTGGCATTTTTGACAGCGATATCCATCATAACTACTTTGGCATGTACTCCTATGAAGCCTACAAAGTCGATATTTTGCGCAGCGAAGTCCACGACAACCTTTCCTACGGCATCGACCCGCATGATTACTCA
>JBBRVA010000225.1:0-10374 GCA_038247295.1 Caldilineales bacterium
CAAGCGGGCTTTGACGACATCGATCTTCTCCTGCGTGTCAGAATCGATCACACTGCTAACCAGGCTGGTAAGCTTGATGCTGTCTTTCTGGTCTTCGAAAAGTTTGAGTTCGAGTGCCTTGCGCAGACGCTCGTTGGAACTCCACTCGAAGCGCCGGCCTTCAATCGCCATTGCACCAATATAGTTCATAATCTCGCGCCGGAAATCATCTTTGCGGCTTTCCGGAATATCGATCTTCTTTTCGATCGACCGCATCAGCCGCTCATCTGGTTCCTCGTCGCGACCGGTGAAAGGATTCTTGACCTTTTCGCGCAACGTATAGGCCTTCACATTGTCGAGATAGTTGCCAGCCAGCCGGCGGATCGCAGATTCGTCGGCCGTGATGGCACGCTGCACTTCGTTTTTGACAATCTCGTCATACTCTTCACGCACGGCACCTAGCAACAGTCCATATCGATCGCGATCGCGCTCATGCGTAATCAACGAATGGTGCTTGAGACCAGACTCCAATTCGCGCAGCACAATAAAGGGGCTCAGGCAACCGGCTGCGCCGTGGGAAACCAGGGCATTAGACAACTTATCCTGAATGTAACGAGGGGAGATGCCTTGCATGCCTTCTTGCCCCGCATTCGACCGCAGTTCGCGCACAGCATCTTCGGTAAAACCGGGTAACGTGCGCCCGTCATACAGCTTCAGCTTTTGCATCAGCGTCAGGCTGGCATGTTTTGGCTCTTCCAGCCGGGTCAGAATGGCCCACATCGCCGCCAGCTCCAGGGTGTGCGGTGCAATGTGCTTGCCATGCACGGTACTGTTATTAAAGTCGCGCTCGTAGATCTGCACTTCGTCATGAAAGCGCGTGACGTAGGGGATATCGATCTTTACGGTGCGGTCACGCAATGCTTCCATATATTCGTTGGCCAACAGCTTGCGATACTCGGGTTCGTTGGTATGACCAATAATCACTTCATCGATATCAGTCTGGGCAAACTTCTTGGGCTTGATCTTGTGCTCTTGCGAAGCGGTAAGCAAATCATAGAGAAAGGCGACGTCCAACTTGAGCAACTCGATAAATTCTACCAAGCCCCGGTTGGCGATGTTGAGTTCACCGTCAAAGTTGAATGCTCGTGGGTCAGAATCGGAACCGTATTCGGCGATCTTGCGGTAGTTGATGTCACCGGTCAGTTCGGTCGAATCCTGATTCTTTTCGTCCTTGGGCTGGAAGGTGCCGATGCCAATGCGGTCTTTTTCCGACAAGATTAGGCGACGCACGCGCACGTGTTCAATCACCTTGGACCAATCGCCATCATAGGTCTCCATCAAGTTGCGGTAGACATGGCGGCAGGCGGGGCAGAGGTCGCCTTCAATTTCGATTGGATAGCCAGAGTTGTGGGCGTTGAGTTCTTCCGTAACTTTTTTGCGCGCCGCCGGCGGGATCAAATGCAACGGTTCTTCGTGCATGGGGCAATCCATGCGGCCATCTGGCGTCTCCCAAACTAGAGAATAGAGGGCGCCCTCGTCCGTCGCGGTATAGGCTTCCAGACCTTTCTTCAGCAAGCGAACAATTGTACTTTTGGCACTGCCAACCGGCCCATGTAGCAACAGAACTCTGCGTTCGGTGCCATAGCCGCGTGCAGCCGATTGAAAAACCTGGACCAAATCCTCCAGATGGTTATCCAGACCAAAAACTGCATTGGCGCCATTGTCAACCGGATCATCGAAAAAATTATAGTGCGTTAACTCCTCCCGAAAGTGAGTGTAGGTGTTAGAGCCATACGACATGATCATATCATAAAGTCGCTGGTACGCGGTGCGCACGACTTTGGGGTTCTTGCGCACGATCTCGAGGTAATCGGCAAGCGAGCCTTCCCAGTGATGTTGGCGAAAGGCTTGCATATCTTGCATACCCTGGATAACGGAAATCAGACTATGCTCATTCGTGTTCATTCGTTGTCACCTCTTACAATAAGATTTGAATCCACGAGTTCATGTTCGACGCCTTTTAGAGAAATCATCTAGGTTGATAACGCTGTTTGCACCGATTTGCGGGGACCTCTCGATCATTACACAAACGATATTTTCCCTTTTTGATTTCTCTGTGAGCTGTGCAACGTCTTACCTGTGCAACATCCTAATTTGCAACATCGTAGGACAAACATTTTCTGCTGTAATACCATTGCTTGCATATTACAGCAGAATCACGTACGCTCGGGCCAATCGTACTATGGAGCAGGCGTTGCAATTGGTAGGCGAGTTTCAAATCCCTGATAGGTAGTGGGATGCAGGTTAGCTTCGTCCAGAGTACTACGGTTATAACGATAATAAGGTGCTGAATTGAGACAAAAAGAGGCTAACCAATCAACTGGTTAGCCCCTCCAAGCTACAGGATCGAATCCTTGAAATCCGACAATGTTAGATTAGTTGTTCAATTAACAGCGCTGCAATTTTTGCAAAGGCCAAACCAGTTTTTGCGTTATTCAGTTTGATCGTTTCGTTGATCGTGGTGTCCCGAGTTGCCTCTTAAACGTATCCTACCTCTGTTTTGTTCCTAATTCTGTACGCAAAGATACGGTTTTTCTCTACACAAAGATCGACTTAAGATTTTGGGCTATTCACACCTTACCCAGGCTAAATCTAGAATAATTTACACCCAAGTGTAAGCGTATTGTAATCACAGCATCTTATAAAATCTGATATAGTAGTCATACATAATTAACAATTATAATATCTATTAAATTCACACAAAAACGGCATTATAAGTTGCAAATTGTGAATTGCAAGATATTTATCATCGTTAGGGGGTTATTAAAGATATAATCTTTATAGTTATAGATCAATTTCTTGGTGCAAAGTGTAAGTAGATTGTAATCACAACATCTTATAAAATCTGATATAGTAGCCATACGAAATTAACCGGTAAATCTGAGGTTGATTTCAACACTATCACTGTAAAGGCCCAAACTTTTCGGGGCGCGCCAAAAGCCAAGGCCTTTACAAGATAAAAATTATACAGGCAGGGTTCTTATCTACGTTCGACCCCCAAGCGTACACAAACATCGCAAAGTGACACGCATCGCCAGTAAAATTTTATCTAACTAACTTTGTATTTTTCATCTATATGTATACAGGAGGCTGTCCCTTGTCGCACATCGTTGTTGTTGGATCTGGAATCGTTGGTCAAGCCACAGGTAAAGGTTTTGCCAAAAAAGGTCATCGGATTACCTACGTTGACGTCAACCCAAATACGATTGCCAAGCTGAAAAGCGAAGACTTACAAGCCATGACGATCGCGGAAGTTGAATGGACCCAGGTTGATCTAGTGTTCCTTGCCGTCTCGACACCCACCGTGAATGATTCAATTGTTTTGGACCATATTGAGGCTGCTGCAGCTGATGTTGGTCGTGGGCTGGCTCAAGCCCGCCACTTTATTCCGGTTATTGTCCGGAGTACGGTGCCACCCACCAGTACAGAAAAGCGTATTACCCCGATCTTAGAGCAGATGTCGGGCATGCGCGCAGGCGTTGACTTTGGTGTGGCAATGAATCCAGAATTCCTGCGCCAGGTGACAAGCGAGCAAGATTTTGCCCGCCCTTGGATCACAGTATTAGGTTGCAATGATCAGCACACGTTTGATATCCTCAAGCAGATCTACACGCCTTTCGGTTCGTTGATTGTGCAGTGCACGCCAACCGAGGCAGAAATGATCAAGTATGTGAACAATGTTTACAACGCGGTCAAGATCAGCTATTTCAATGAAATCCATGCGATCTGTGATCAATTGGGCATTGACAGCAACTTGGTCGGTGCAACAGTGGCCCGCAGCGCCGAGTCGATGTGGAATCCGTTGTATGGAACACGGGGTGGGGTACCCTACGGTGGCGCTTGCTTGCCCAAGGATACCAAGGCGTTCATGGAGTTCGTACGCAATAATGGCATGACGCACACCATGTTAGAAGCCACAATCCAGGTAAATAAGGACCTGGAGCAGACTGTAGCCGCCGTCACCTCGCCCGATAAGATCGAAGAGGCCCTGGCCACTGTCCGCAACAATAACCAGACCGAACCGGCTTACATTTTGGATATGACTGTGCCTACGGGCAGCAAGGCAATGGCCTATGCACATTCCAACGGTACAACCCAGCCAGGTCAGCTTGAGTTTGGTGGCTGATCGGTAGACGGGTAAGGTTGAGGGAATTATTGGTAATAAGTAATGGTAGGTAGTAAGTAATAAGTGGTAAGTAGACGTAAGTAGTGGTAGGTAATAAGTGTAAGTAGACGTAAGTAGTGGTAGATAGTAATTAGTACAATCACATAAATTTCGTATATAGCCTACGCCCCCTGTCACCGGCAAGAACTCACTTGCCGGTGACAGGGGGCGCTTTTTCTGTCTACTCAGGTGTAACAAGCGGCTTTATGCAATCCGCCGCTGCTAGACTTATGGCTGCACGGTTGTGATCCGTAATGCCTGATCAGGTGCGGTCACCACAATCAATTCGGGTGAAATTGCTAACCAGCGCGCCATCGTCGGTTGCTGCGCCAGCGCGAAGTAACGCTCACTGCCAAAGAGCACAGTTTCGATCTGCATATTCGCTGCAAAGCTGGTGTCCACCCATAACGCAAGCGATTGTCCATCTAGTGTGGTTACAACCCCTTGTTGCACAAAAGTTTTGCCGCCAACAAAACGCACTTCGGGCCGCGCTTCGACTATCACAGCAGTTTGTAACGCCATGCGCTTTTCGCTCGCCGCCACCGCTTCGGCGCCACTAGCTGGAGCCGAAGCCTGCGCCATAACCGCCGTTTCCACGGCATCCGCCGCCGATTGACGCATTTCTTCTGGTGCGAGATCGGGTTGCGGTTGTGTTTGGCCAGTCGCGAGGTTTGGCTCTTGAACCAGATAGGAGGTGTAGGGTGTCACAATGCCATATTGCAAACTCAAATTTGTGATCTCATCCATCACTTCCTGAGCAGGACCTGTCCGTCGCACCTGTGCGATCAATGCCCCAATTTTGCGGGTGGCCCATAAACGCGCCACAAAAGCTTCACCTCCGCTCGTCACCAATTGTTGGTTAGGATAGTGATAACTTACCTTTTCACCGTTGACCACACCACGCAACGTTATCGGTAAGGTTGCGCCTTCCTGGTAGCGCCCTACCACGACCAATTGTTCCCCGGCAAAGAGATCTGGCAACGGGTAGGGATAGAGCTCATCAATAACAATTTCATCAGAATTTTCAGCGCCAAAATCAAGCGCCACACCAGACAGGACAGGGGTGCTAATGCCGCTGTAGAACTGGCCGATTTTTTCGTCGATCTGTTCGTCTGGTTGCACATAGGTACTGCGCCCGCCCAGTTCACTGCTCAAGGTGTCGAGCAAATCCGTATTTACGTCGAAACCAACGCCAAAGGTAAAGATTCGTACAGCACTGTCAATTGGCTTGTTGTTGAGCGCGTTGCCGATGATGCGTTGCACGTCGGTTTCGCCCTGGGTGGGCAGGCCATCGGTCATAAACAAGAGATAACCAGGGCGGTCGCCCACGCCCGGTCGTTGCAGTTGACCAAGCGCTTCGAGTAATGCACGGTTGATATCAGTCGAACCGGTCGCTGTCAGCCGATCGATCCAGCTATGGGCATCTTTGATCGTTGCGGCATCCATCGTTTGCAATGTTGGTTTCCAGAGGCGCACGCCCGTACTAAAACTGATCAGGTTCAGGCGGTCATCTGGGTTAAGTAGATCAACCACAACATCGGCCGCCTTACGCGCCTGCTCGATCTTTTCCCCTTGCATGGAACCGGAGACATCTAATACGAGCACAATGTCGCGCGCCACAACAGCCTGCGCATCCACTTCGACCCCTGGCGCGGCGATCAAGGCGAAAAAACCATCTTCGCCCGCTGGTTTGTAGCTCAGCACATTCAGCCCAATGGCGCTGTCGGCGGTGGCAAAGAAAAGTTCAAAATCAGACTCGGCCTGAACGTGGCTAGCTTCATACCCGATCTGAGCACTGGTATCACCACTGCGTTCCACGCTCACCTGATGGCTGGGGCTATAGATGGTGCGCAAACCCGGTTGGTTGCGCAGTTCGATGTTGATGGCCAGTGCTTCAACCGGGCTGTGACTATACTGTTGTGTACGCAGCGGGTATTTGAATGTATAGAGGCTATCGCTGCGCTTTAAGATCTGTGTGTAAGTTAGCTCTAATGTGCGGCTAGCGCCGGCTGGAATTGGAAAAACGCTGGCTTGGAAGAGACCGCGCCCGATATATTCTAAGAGCGCCGGGTCGCGTTGGCGGCGCACAATCTCTTCATAGATCTGGCGCGCCTCCGCTTTAGAAAGGAGCTTCCCTTCTAGAGTTTGACCATCCACCGTCATCTGAAAATCGCTAACGGCCGCATCTTCTGGCAAGGGGAAGATATAGGTGCCTTCGACGGTGCGATTAGAATCGTTGCGGAAGATTTGAGTTAGATGCACGCTCGCCACCGGCCCATCGATCACGGCATCTACCTGGTGGAGCGCAATAGTGATCGGATCAACGATTGGAGCAGGAATGGGCGTACGCACTGGTGTGCCGGGCGGGTTCGGTGGCGGATCGATGATAATGCCCTGCGCAAAGGTGTGCGGCAAACGAACGCTGACCAATCCAACGAACAGCAAAAAGATCGCACCCAATAAAACGCGGTTACGGTTTATCCACATAAGTTCCTCCAAACAAAAAGGGGTGAAATGAAATCCAGAAACGTCGAAACTGTTTGCATCAACGCGCGCTATTCTGTGGACGGTCCAATGGGCGTGTTTGTTCCGACAACTTTGCAACGTTGGGTAAGCGTAGGCGAAAGTGGCCACGGTAAGCGAGAAAACTCTTACGCTCTATTCTTGACAAGGCTATCGTTGCATGGTGTAGAATCAAGACCGCCAGCACCTTCGCCTTGATCGGCTTTACCATAATAAGGATGTATGGACGGAGGTTAACCCTGATTGCTCCTGTTTGTCCCCAATGTGGTACGAATCACAGTCCGAAGCCTGGCTACGTCTCAGTCGACCGATTGTTTTAGAGGAGGAACTATGCAGCATCGGACACAAACGTACCGAAAACAAATCTTCGTGCTTATTTTTGCCTTTATGCTCATGCTAGCTGGCATTGGTATGTTGAGCAATGGCGCGTTGGCGAACACCGCGCTGGATGATTTGGTCAATAAGGTCTATCTACCAATTGTCTCCAAGCCAATCATATTGGGTGGTACAGCACCCACCCAATAAGGCGAACGATGTACAGACAGACGAAGTGGGGTTCCACTTCGTCTGTCTGATCTTACCACCGCTTGGCCATTGTTTATTGTGACTCTTTATCACTTATTTAACCATCAAAGCGAGGAATGGGTATGGCAAAATTAGACGAGTATCTCGACCGCAAAGCGGCCGTTCTGGCCGACCGGCGCGCCGATTTTCAGGCCAAACCAGAAAGTGCACTGGTCAAGTTGCAAGTGAGCGCACACGTTGCAGGCAACACTGGCGTGCGTCCAGTGCGCATGGGCGATTATATTGTGATTAGCGATTCGGCGCCTGGCCTGGCCGGCCATTCGTTGGGGCCTACCGCACCGGAGATGTTGCTGGGTGCGCTGGCATCTTGCTTGGTACACACCTACCTGCTGCAAGCGGCACTCTTAGATATTCCGCTGGATGCAGTCAGGGTAGAGGTGCAGGGTGCGCTCAATATGACAGGCGCCGTGGGCCTACCTCAACCGGGGGTGCTCAAGCTAGAGAGCATCAGCTTCAGTCCCCAACTCGAGTCGCCAGCCAACGCCGCGCAAATTCAGCAGCTACACGAAGCAGTCGAAATTGCCTGTGCCGTGCTCAATACCGTACGCAACCCGGTTGAAGTTATACGGCGTGCGGGGGATTGACCAACATATAACCATGATGCGGCACAGTGTGCAGATAACTTGGTTGATTAGGCGTTGCCTCGATCTTGTGGCGCAAGTTTTTCACATGCCACCGCACCAATGCAGGATCACTAGCGCCCACGGGATACTTCCATACTTCTTGCAAAAGTTTTTTACTAGACAGGATCTGGTTAGCGTGTTGCATCATATATTCCAACAGACTTAGTTCATTGGGCGTCAAACTAACCACCTTATGCTCAGTTTCGACCGTGGCCTTCTTCAAATTCAGGCGTAATGGACCAACCTGAAGTGATGGTGTTTCGGCTGGCGGTTGGATTGTTTTGCCAACACGCGGTTTAGCGCGGCGTAGCACGGCGCGGATCCGCATCAGCAATTCTTGCATAAGAAATGGTTTTTGCAAATAGTCGTCGGCAGGCATCGCCCATGATTTCAACAATATTTTATCGGTGATTACCCTCTACACGCAATTGTTACTCAAGTCAACCAGCATCGATTTGACTGATTCGAAACGCGTGCAGGTGATTAACAATCAAGCCTACCGCGCGGCACTTTTGCTGGCCCAGATTACGGATTTCAGCCATCATTCGACGATCGAACGGCGCCCACTTGAGGTGCAGACATTTTTGATCCCATTGACCAACCGGCTACAGCAAACGCTGCCAGAGAATGTTCAGCTCACGCTAAACTGCGAACAGCATGAATTCCTGGTCAATGCCGATCCTACACGCCTAGAGAAGGTGTTCATCAATCTGGCTATCAATGCGCGTGATGCCATGCCCGATGGCGGTGACCTGCACATCGAAGTCGCATCACTTACCATTGCCGCAAACCAATCGCTGCCCGTGCGTGATATCACACCGGGAGAATGGATCAGAATTACGTTCTCAGATACAGGCATGGGTATTTCACCCGAAACTATCCCGCATATCTTCGAACCATTCTTTAGCACCAAGGGTCCAAATCAGGGTACAGGATTAGGATTAGCCCAAACCTATAGCATCATCCAGCGCCATGGTGGTTTTATTAATGTTGTTAGCCGTGTCAATCAGGGGACATCGTTCACCATCTATTTGCCAGCCTTGATCTTGCCCGAGGTCGAAGCACTCACAGCGCTACTTATAGGCCCAATCATGGGGCAGGGCGAAATGATTCTTGTGGTTGAAGATGATCAATCTACAGCCCAGACAACAGCCGACATCCTTAAGTCGCTCAATTACGCAGTCATAACCGCCACGAATGGCAAAGATGCGATCAGGCTTTTTACCAAACATGCCGAAACGATTGCCTTAGTCTTAAGTGACTTGATCATGCCAGGTATGGACGGCGTAAGTCTCTATCAACGGCTGATCAAGAAACAGCCGAACGTCAAAATGATCCTCATGACCAGATCTAGCGCAAAAATTGACCACCAAACATTGAAAGATTTAGGCATCATTGACTACGTGGCAAAACCCTTTGCGCCCGGACAAATTGCCCTGGTCCTTCATAGTACCCTGGAGAATCAGTGACCCGTTATCAATGACCAGTTGCGTTTACATTTCACTGAATTAGAAGTTACGCAGTTGCCCCGGGAACGCTGGCATCCTGCCGGCAGCGGCTCGACTGAGCTCGCCGAACGTCCGCCAGAGATGGCGGTGATCGCAACTGCGTAACTTCACTGAATAACAGGTCACTGATTCTGATGACCTAGTAGCTAACGTCTCTCTGCCACGATCAACCTCGCTTCAAAAACTTCGTTTGACAGAAGCCTCTTCTGCGCAGTATCATAGTGACCGTCATATCTGTTCATTCTCACTAGCACCCAATCATTTTCCATTCTTACCGCCAACGCCGACATGACCAAATTGGGTTTAGATCTCATCTCCAACGGAGAATTTTACCGCGCCAACCCGATCCGAAATATTCATAAACACATCCATAGTCTAGGAAGATAAAAGCCGATGACAGCCAAACAAGTTTCGCCCAGTGGCCTCGAACATTTCCAAGATATCCGTTTCGGCATGTTTATTCACTGGGGTCTCTACTCAATTCTCGCCCGCCAGGAATGGATTATGCATGTTGAAAGCATTCCGGTGGCCGAGTATGAAAAGCTGGTGCCACAGTTCAATCCTGTCAAGTTTAATGCCGATGAATGGGTGAGCATCGCCGCCGACGCCGGGCAGAAATATATGGTGATTACCAGCCGGCACCACGACGGTTTTAGCATGTACGATACCCAACTGAGCGATTATAAGGTGACCAACACACCTTTCGGACGCGACCCGATCGCCGAGTTGGCGGCTGCCTGCGCCCGCCGCCGCGACATCAAGTTGGGTTTTTACAGTTCATTGCTGGATTGGCATCACCCAGCCTATCGCTTTCGCCAGGAGAGTGGGCTGGCATGGCGCGACTATCTAGATTTTCTGCACGGCCAGGTGCGTGAACTTTGCACCAACTTTGGCGAGCTGGCCTGCCTCTGGTTCGACGGCGATTGGCCGC
>JBBRVA010000226.1:0-10353 GCA_038247295.1 Caldilineales bacterium
TGAATCAGTAGTGAATCAGTAGGACAGTGAGACAGTACAAACACTGTTCTACTGTCCTACT
Source organism: Caldilineales bacterium (assembly GCA_038247295.1). Lineage (GTDB taxonomy): Bacteria > Chloroflexota > Anaerolineae > Caldilineales > Caldilineaceae > JAPLGZ01. Next base: position 62 of record JBBRVA010000226.1, read on the forward strand.
GATTCACTGTCTTACTTACGCCCAAGTGTACTAGTGTAATCGAAGGCGTACCGAACAATCTAATCTGTAATTTTGGCGCCATAAGCAGTTTGATGATGTCTGGCAAGCGATACAACAAAACCTACGCGACAGTTGTATTGCAGCGCGCTGTTTCATATGTTGCGTAAGGTCATAACAAGCAAATAAACAATCCGTAGGGACATCCAGCGCGGACGAGATCAATCGCCTCGATCACTACACCGTGTGCCCCTACGAATTGTCACTCAATATACAGCCTATTATGCTAAAATATATGTCAGAAAAACGTAATTTGACGAACAAAGTATAACACAAACTAGCCTCTCTGTCGATGTAGAGGGGCAAAACTGACACAAAGGTTAGTAAGTGATCACCTCGCGCTGCTCAATCTTTGCTTCATCCAATACCAGGCCCAATCCCGGCAAGGTGGGCAGCGTGACTGCGCCATTTTCTGGCCGATAGATAGGATTGTGGAAAAACTGTTTGTTCTCTTGATAGCGGAACAAATACTCGACGCGCGGCACCACCGCGGGTGACTGTGCGCCGGCCACATGCAGGGCCGGCAACAAGGAATGACCATGCGCTACTACCGGCGTTTCGAAGGCTGAAGCCAGTGCGCAGATTTTTACCTGCTCGGTAATGCCGCCCGTCCAATCCGGGTCATTCTGTAAAACATCCACTGCGCCACTCACCAGTAATTCCTTGGTCTGCCAGCGCGTGTAGACATGTTCACCTGTAGCAATTGGCACTGGCGCCGCTTCGCGAATTTTGCGTAACTCAGCCACCCGCTCAGGCGGGATCGGTTCTTCCATCCAGGTTGGATGCAATGGCGCCAGTGCTCGCACCATCGCAATTGCATAGGTGACATCCCAGCCCATAAAGGCATCAAACATGATTTGGTAATAGGCGCCAACCGCCTCGCGCACAGCGTGCGCCAGCGCCAGGTTCTTCGCCATGCCCTCGGCGCCATCGCCTGGACCATAACGGAAGAACCATTTTTGCGCAGTGAAGCCCAGCGCTTTGTATTCTTGTGCTACGCTGGCCGCCTGGGTCGGTTCGACAGAAAAACCGAGCATGCTTGCATAGGCCGGCACTGCTGGCCGCGTCGGCCCACCCAGCAATTGATAGATCGGCAAGCCCCACGCCTTGCCCTTCAAGTCCCAGAGCGCAATATCGATTGCGCTGACCGCAGTCATAAAGAGGCCGGAACGGCCGTGGCGATCCATGCGCACCATCTGGTCGTGGAGGATTTCCGTCGCTAGGGGATCGCGGCCAATCAAGAAGGGGCGCAATGTCTTGTAAATGGGAAATGCCTGCCATTCTTCGATTGGGCCAAAGATGCCAGATAGCCCTTCGTCGGTCTGGATTTCGACATAAAACGCATGAATTTGTGCGCCAGGTTGATAACCAGCCCCAGCCGCACGCCGATTGAATGTGGGATAAATATCAAGCTGCTGGGCTTGGCGGTCCCCTGGCGGAAAGGTAGGACCGTTCCAACGCCCGCTAACACGCAAGAGCGCAACATCAGTGATTTTCATAAGGTCTCCGGGTTGGTTGACAGCAAGTGGTAACAATTCGTATAATATAAATAGATCGCAATGCATGGCTAGTATGCTGTTCTATCTAGCCGATTTTTGAGCTTTAGTAGCACATGACGGAACTGGCGCTCTCTACCGCAGCGCCGAGCGGATATCTAGCACCATGAGATGATGCTCACTGCGCACAGGACATTTTACAATGCAACGTCGCTGAGGTAAAGTCGCTGGTATTTGCCAACAGCTTTTCAGGCTAGAAACAGAAATTTGCTGTGTGCAACCGGCGCGCAAGAGATTGCGCACATCAACACAAACGTAGTAAAATAGAAACAATTCTGCACAATCAACGCGAACCCGATTTCTCAGGAGACAAAATCAATGAGTGCAACGACCAAGACCCAAACCAATGGCTCTAACGGTTACAAAGTAATTGGCACGCGACCGATTCGCCACGATGGCGTAGATAAAGTAACGGGCCGTGCGCTTTATGCTGCGGATATCCACCTGCCTGGCACACTGTTTTCTAAGATGCTGCGCAGTCCGCATGCCCATGCCCGCATTGTCTCGATCGACACGAGCGCGGCCGAGGCATTAGAAGGCGTCACCGCGGTCGTCACTGCGGCTGATTTACCCGAAGCGCCAGACAAAGTCCAGGATATGGGTGAAGAAAGTTCAAATCTGATGTATCTGAGCCACAATATTCTGGCGGGCCCCAAGGTGCTCTATCATGGTCACGCGGTGGCTGCGGTGGCCGCCACCAGCCCGCATATTGCCGAAGAGGCGTTGGCGCTGATCAAAGTGGAATACGATGTTTTGCCACCAGTGCTTGATTGCATCGAAGCAATGCAAGACGGTGCGCCAATTCTACACGAAGCTCTGCGCACCGATGAACTGGGCAAAATGGGCGATAAGCCGACCAACGTCGCCGCCCACTTTCAACACAAACGGGGCGATCTGGAAAAAGGCTTCAGCGAAGCTGCCGTAATCGTCGAGCGCGAGTTTAAGACTGCCATGGTCCACCAGGGTTACATTGAACCGCATGCCTCGACCGTCTTTTGGCGGCACGATGGTCAGATCCAAGTCTGGACCTCCACGCAAGGCGCTTTTAGCATTCGCGAACAGGTGGCCGGTCTGTTGCAGGTGCCAACCTCCAAGGTGCGCGTCACGCCCACCGAAATTGGTGGTGGGTTTGGCGGCAAGTTTACTGCCTATACAGACGTGCCAGCCGCATTGCTCTCTAAGAAGAGCGGCTATCGACCCGTCAAGATGGTGATGTCACGCACGGAAGTGCTTCAGGCGACTGGTCCCACTTCTGGCTCGGTCATTCGCGTCAAAATGGGCGCCGATAAAAATGGTCGCATTACGGCCGCTACAGCCGAGTTGATCTACGAAGCCGGCGCTTTTCCCGGTTCGCCCGTGGGTGCTGGCGCTGGCGTGATCTTGGCCCCCTATCGCTTGGAAAATCTGCAAATCGACGGCTATGATGTATTGAACAACAAGCCGAAAACCGCCGCCTATCGCGCCCCCGGTGGCACGAATGCGGCTTTTGCCTCGGAATCTGTGATCGATGAATTGGCTGAAAAGCTGGGCATGGATCCGCTGGAATTCCGCCGCATCAACGCCGTGGTCGAAGGTGATCGCCGCGCCGATGGTCCGGTCTTCGCGCGTATTGGCATGCTGGAAACAGTCGAAGCGGCGCTTAACCACCCGCACTACAAGACGCCCCTGGTTGGTAAAAATCGGGGTCGTGGCGTAGCTTCGGGCTTCTGGTTCAATGGCGGCGGCAAATCGAGCATGTCGGGCAGCGTTAATCCGGACGGCACGGTGAATATGGTTGAAGGCTCGACCGATATTGGCGGCTCGCGCACGGGTATTGCCATGCAGTTAGCCGAAACGCTGGGCATTGCAGCAGAAGACATCAACCCGCAGGTGGTGGATACCGACAGCGTTGGCCACAATGATGGCACCGGCGGTAGCCGCGTCACCTTTGCCACCGGCTGGGCCGCTTACGAATTGGGCAAGAACATTGCCAAAGTGATGAAGGAAGGCTTGGCCGATTTGTGGGATGTCCAGGCGGATGCAATCACATTTGAGCATGGCGTCTTTGCCTCGAATGGCGAGCAACTCACCTTCAAAGAAGCCGCCGCCAAATTGGATGGCGCCAGCAAGCCAATCGTCGCCAGCTCTTCGGTGCGGCCCGGCGGTGTTGGCCCCGGTTTCGCCACTCACATCGTTGATGTCGAGGTTGATCCGGAAACCGGTAAAGTGACAATTCTGCGTTACACGGCCACGCAAGATGTGGGCAAGGCGATTCACCCTTCTTATGTCGAAGGCCAGATTCAAGGCGGCGTCGTGCAGGGTGTGGGTTGGGCGCTTAACGAAGAATATTTCTACGACAAGGATGGGCACCTGCTCAATTCGTCGTTGCTTGACTATCGTATGCCCACGGCGCTCGACCTGCCGATGATCGACACGGTAATGGTCGAAGTGGCCAACCCAGGTCATCCGTATGGTGTCCGTGGCGTCGGTGAAGTGCCGATTGTCCCACCTGCCGCGGCAGTGGCCAACGCGATCTCGCACGCCATTGGCAAGCGTATGACCGAGTTGCCGATGAATCCTCCCCGTGTGTTGCACGCGTTGATGAGCGAGTAGAACCGACGTTAGCAACCGGTTGGACAGTAGAATCTATAAATAGTAAACCGTAATGCGTAGTTCGTAGTGCTAGTTCTCTTATCGGAACTACGCATTACGAACTACGTTTTTCTCCGAGGATATTATCACCTATGCCACCGCAAATCGCCCTGCAACTTTATACCCTCCGCGACGCCTTTGCCCAAGATTTTGCTGGGACATTGGACAAAATTGCCGCGATTGGTTACAAATCTGTCGAGACCGCCTTTTTTCCAGAAGGCGTCACCGTGCAAGCGGCTGCCCAGCAGATCCAACAGGCGGGCCTGACAATTATGGCGGTGCACTGCGAATTGCCGCTGGGCAACGAACAAACCGCCGTACTGGAGCAAATGGCAACGCTCGGTTGCACGCGTATGGTCTGGCACGGCTGGCCGCAAGATGCCGATTACAGCAGCATTGATGGCATCAAACGGTTAGCGGATCGTTACAACCACGCCAACGCCGTCGCCGTCGCCAACGGTTATCAGTTTGGCCTGCACAATCACTGGTGGGAAATGGAGCCAGTCGCCGGCCAGTACCCCTATCAAATTCTGTTAGCCGAACTTGACGCGGCAATCTTCTTTGAATTAGACACCTATTGGACAAAGACCGCCGGTCGCGATCCGGTTAAAATTGTGCAAGAGCTTGGCCAGCGGGCCCCGTTGCTCCACATCAAAGATGGGCCGGCCACCAAAGAGGCGCCGATGGTCGCGGTCGGAGATGGCAGCCAGGATTTCCCCGCCATTCTCCATGCGTCCAACGGCAATGCAGAGTGGCTGATCGTCGAATTGGATCGCTGTGCAAGCGATATGTTTAGCGCAGTGGAACGCAGCTTTCACTATTTGGTGGATAACAACATTGGTCAGGCATGATCAATAAAAACGCACCACTGCGGTGCGTTTTTTATTTGCCTCTGCTTCCTATTCGCTCAGCAGCCGTGTCGGCGGCACCTCGGTGACGCGCGCCTGGAAGCGGCGCCCATTGGGTGTGGCCCGCCGAAGCCAAGCTCGGTGAGCGTTCGCACCCAGAGGGTACCCGGCGCTCACCGTTCGGCTGAGGACGTTCGACGAGCTCAGACTTCGGCGAGCTCAGACTTCGGCGAGCTCAGTCGAGTCGTCGAGTCGCTCACCTCGAAGCGCCGAAGTCTTGTCGAACCGCACGTCGAGCCGAAGTGTGCAAACCCATTGTTCTTGATAAGGCTAAAACACCGTTTTGCACACTTTGCACAGATGAGCCTTCCTATTTCGTCCTCTACTCTATCTGTATGCGTGCCATTGCCACAAATCTTTTACTAATAATTCGCATGCGTAATTCAAACACCGCTTTGTTATACTTACTCTAGAATCGTAATTATTTATCCAATTTACGGTAGGACGATTAAGCTATTCTGTAAACAATGCCTGCCGTCGTAGGATGTAGAACTGTTGGGGAGGAAAATACGTATGCGTTTAGACAAATTAACCCAAAAAGCCCAGGCTGCGGTGCTCGAATCACAGAGCCTGGCTGAAAAATATGGCCATGCCACCGTCGATCCAGAGCACTTGCTCAGCGCGCTCTTGCAGCAGGAAGGCGGCGTTGTGCCGGCGGTGATCAACAGGATCGGCGCTGACCTGAGCCAGATCAACCGCAGTGTGGAGCAAGCCCTGGCCGGCAAATCGCGCACAAGTGGCGCCAATGTGCAGATTGGCATGGGTCGCGAAGCGGCCAACATCACACGCCAGGCGGAAGAGATCGCCGCCAACATGAAGGACGAATATATTTCGACTGAGCATCTGTTGCTGTCTATAGCTTCGATCTCGGGCAAAATGCGCGATCTGTTAACACGCCATGGCGTCGACTATAACGCCATTATGCAGGCGTTGGCCAGTGTGCGCGGCAACCAGCGCGTTACGACTGATAATCCAGAAGGCCAGTACGAAGCGTTGGCCAAGTATGGCCGCGACTTGACCGAAGAAGCGCGTAAAGGCAAACTCGACCCGGTGATTGGCCGTGACGAGGAGATTCGGCGCGTGATCCAAATCCTGAGCCGGCGCACCAAGAACAACCCGGTGCTGATCGGTGAACCAGGTGTCGGTAAGACGGCGATTGTCGAAGGGCTGGCGCAACGCATTATCAATGGCGATGTACCGACCGGTTTGCGCGATAAACAATTGGTGTCGCTGGATCTCAGTTCGTTGGTCGCTGGCGCCAAATATCGGGGTGAGTTTGAGGAACGCTTGAAAGCGGTGCTCAAGGAAGTGACTGGATCTGAAGGCAAGATCATTCTCTTTATCGACGAAATGCATACCCTTGTCGGCGCAGGCGCTGCGGAAGGGGCGATGGATGCCTCGAACATGCTCAAGCCGATGCTGGCGCGCGGCGAACTACATGCAATTGGCGCGACGACGCTGGATGAATATCGCAAACATATCGAAAAAGATGCTGCCTTGGAACGACGCTTCCAACCGGTCTTTGTCGACCAGCCTAGCGTGGAAGATACGATCAGCATTTTGCGTGGTCTCAAGGAGCGCTACGAAGTGCATCACGGTGTGCGCATTACGGACAGCGCGGTGGTGGCGGCGGCCATCCTCAGCCAGCGCTATATCACCGACCGTTTCTTGCCCGACAAAGCAATCGACTTGATTGATGAGTCGGCCAGTCGGCTGCGCATGCAGATCGACTCCAAGCCGCAAGCGTTGGATGAGATTGACCGCCAGGCGTTGCAACTGGAGATCGAGCGCGAAGCGCTGAAGAAAGAGAAAGACGAAGCGAGCAAGGCACGTTTGGCTACCTTGGAAGAAGAGCTGGCCAATTTGAAGGAACGCAGCGCCGAATTAACCAGCCGTTGGCAGGCGGAGCGTGAGTCGATTGCCACCGTCCGCCAGTTGAAGGAAGAGATCGAAAGTGTACGCACGCAGATGGAGCAGGCCGAACGCGCTTATGATCTGCAACGCGTGGCCGAGTTGCGCTATGGCAAGATGCGCCAGTTAGAGCATGATCTCGCCCAGGCCGATGCCCGCGTACAGCAACTACAGCAGCAAGGCGCGCTGCTCAAAGAGGAAGTCGATGCCGAAGAGATCGCAGCGATTGTCAGCAAGTGGACCGGGGTTCCTGTTTCCAAGCTGATGGAGGGCGAGCGCGAGAAGCTGATCCGCATGGAAGCCGTGCTCCATCAACGCATTATCGGCCAAGAAGAGGCCGTGAGCGCAGTAGCGGCGGCGATTCGGCGCAGCCGCGCCGGTCTGTCTGACCCGAACCGGCCAATTGGCAGCTTTATCTTCTTGGGACCGACAGGCGTAGGTAAAACAGAATTGGCCCGTGCACTGGCGGAATTCCTGTTTGATGACGAACAGAACATCGTGCGCATCGATATGAGTGAGTATCAGGAGCGACATACGGTGGCACGGCTGATCGGTGCGCCGCCCGGCTATGTGGGGTATGATGAAGGCGGCCAGTTGACCGAAGCTGTGCGCCGGCGTCCTTACTCGGTGGTCCTGTTTGACGAGATCGAAAAGGCGCATCCAGAAGTCTTTAATGTGTTGTTGCAAGTGCTGGACGACGGCCGTTTGACCGATAGCCAGGGGCGCACGGTCGATTTTCGTAACACGATCATCATCATGACCAGTAACCTGGGCAGCCAGTATATTCTGGAAGTGGCCGGTGTGGATGAAGAGGTCGAGCGTCGTGTGCGCGAGGTATTACGCACACACTTCCGCCCAGAATTCCTCAACCGCATCGATGAAGTGGTGATCTTCCGCTCGTTGCAGCGCGAGGATCTGAAACTGATTATCGATATTCAGTTGGGGCGGCTGCGCAAACTGCTCAAAGATCGGGGCATTACGCTGGCGCTGACCGACAAAGCGAAAGATTTGTTGGTGCAAGAGGGCTACGATCCAGCCTTTGGCGCCCGCCCGCTCAAGCGCACGATCCAGCAGCGCGTCGCCGATCCGTTGGCCGTGCAAATCTTGGGTGGCAGTATCCACGCCGGTGAACATCTGTTGGTGGATGCGATTGACGGCCGCTTGACCTTTACCGCCGTCGAAGCGCTTGAGGAGTGAGGTGGATTGATGATTTTAGATTGACGATTTACGAAGAGGCAATGAGCATGGCGTTTTGCTGCTCACCCTGCCCAAATCCGAGGCGGTGAAGCCCAAGAAAATCACCGTCAAAGCGACGGTCAACGGTCAGCAGACCAATGGTCAGGCAGAAACCCATTAAATGACCCTGCGCCGCCGTTCTGAAGACAATAATAATCCTTAAAAATTGGAGCAACGACGCACCCCACCCTAACCCTCACGGCCATTACGTTAAGGAATTTCGTAGGTGCGGTTTGTAACCGCACCTACGACTTGCCACGTTTCTTACCTTAATGGCAGTGACGGCTAGGGTGGGGTGCCTAGTTGTCAAAAGGAATCATAATGGAGCAACGTCCTAAAATCGCCTGCATCAGCACGATTTTTCATAAATATTCGCACACCCAGCACTTCGTGGATCGCTTCCTGGAAGGCTACGGTTGGCACGGCCGCCACCATCGTCCCCCAATGGATCTGGTCTCACTCTATGTCGATCAAGTTGGCGAGGATGATCTGAGCCGTGACCGCGCTGAACGCTTTCCGCAGATGAAGATCTACCCCACGGTGGCCGACGCGCTGACGCTGGGCACCGCTACGCTGGCTGTTGATGGCGTCTTGTTGATTGGCGAGCATGGCAAGTACGCCACAAACGCGAAGGGCCAACGGCTTTATCCGCGCTATGAACTCTTCAAGCAGATTGTCGCCGTCTACCGGATGGCGGGCCGCACTGTGCCGATCTTCAACGATAAACACTTGGCGTGGAACTGGGCCTGGGCCAAAGAAATGGTCGATATCGCGCAGGCGATGGGCTTTGCGCTGATGGCTGGTTCTTCCATGCCGGTTACCTGGCGCACACCCGCGCTTGACATGCCGCTGGGTGCGCCGGTAGTTGAAGCGCTCGGCATCGGTTACGGCGGTGTGGACAGCTACGATTTCCACGCCTTGGAAGGACTCCAGTGTATGGTTGAACGCCGGGCGGGGGGTGAAAGTGGTGTGCGCTGGCTACAGGCGTACCGCGGCGATCAGTTTTGGGCTGCCCATCACGCTGGTCTTTGGTCGCGTGAACTCTTTGAAAGCGCGCTGAGCCGCAGCCACACGCTGACACCGGCGCGCCGCGGGTTCAACAACATCTACCCGACTGGCGACGAACTGCGCGAGCTGGTCAAAGATCCAATCGCCTATCAATACGAGCACCTAGATGGTCTCAAATCGACGATGATTCTGCTCAACGGTCTTGTGCAAGATTTCAACTTTGCCGCCCATGTAGCCGGTCAGGCGCAGCCGATCTCCACGCAGATGTATCTGTCGATGCCGCCGGCGCGCACGACATTGGCAAACTTTTTCTCGCCGCAGGTGAACTATGTCGAAAAGCTGTTCCTGACCGGCCAATCACCTTACCCGGTAGAGCGTACGCTCTTGACCACGGGGCTGGTGATCGCCGGCGTCGACAGTCTGTTTCAAGCGCAACAGCGCATTGAAACGCCGCATCTAGCTATCAGCTACCAGCCCACCCCTGCCTCCACCTACTGGGGCAGTGACATCGCGCCCCACCTACTGCCTCAGCGCGCAGAGACGGCGAAAGCGCAACTATCAACGGCATCCCCGCCGCGCAAACCGGGTCAAGCCCCGAAGCGAATTGCCGTCATCGCCTCGATCTATCGCTATCTCTCGCATGCCCAACATTTTTGCGACCGCTTTCTGGTCGGCTATCCGGTGGGTGGCCGCTGGCATCGCCCCGATATGGAGATTGTGGCGCTCTATGTCGATCAGCGGCCAGCAGATGACCAGAGTACGGATCGCGCGCGCGAGTTCGGCTTTGCGGTCTATCCTACGATTGCCGAAACCTTGCGCTGTGGCGGTGACAAATTGGCCGTCGACGCTGTCTTGCTGATCGTCGAACATGGCGACTATCCGCACAACGAAAAGGGTCAGTATCTCTATCCGCGCTACGAATTTTTCCAGGAATGTGTCAAAGTTTTTGAGCAAGACGGCCGCGCCGTTCCCATCTACAACGACA
>JBBRVA010000227.1:0-10314 GCA_038247295.1 Caldilineales bacterium
GTGCGGATGGCGAAGACTTGGAAACGTTGGAATTGACCTATGAACATCCGGTTAAGCCGAGCTACGTCAATATCTATGAATCTTATAATCCAGGCGCGGTAATCAGCATTGAAGCGTACAATGAAGAGGAAGAGGAATGGGCCATCCTCTGGGAAGGCGAAGATGAGAGCGTGGGCGAAGCTGGCGCGGCGCCCGTCATTTTCAGCCCGGCGTTGGAAGCGATTGATTTTGCCACCAATAAGCTGCGTATTACACTGGACAATGGCGCAGTGGAAGGGTATAACGAGATTGATGCGGTGGAGCTGGTAGGCCGCCCGTAGCGTATAAGCGAACAGGCGAATAATAAACGAGAGACGACGGACCGGCATGTGCGATGCATGCCGGTCCGTCGTTTTCTTAAGCCTTTAGTGATATTGCAAATCAGGTGAAAGCAGGTAAAATAAGGATCAAATCTAAAAGGAGACTTGTGGCCGCTTTATCTGGCAGGCCTGGAAATAAACATGACAATAGAAAATATGACCGACTCACTAACCGACACGGAAAATGCTAACCCATCGAGCGTCAAGCAACCGGTGTTGATCTTTGTAGATACCGACATCGTCTGTGGGATGGACGAAATTGCCCGTGAAAAACTGGTTGGTAATTTACGTCACTATCGCTCAGCAGGGGTGTCACCGCTGTGGGTCAATTGGCTGCGCCAACGCGCCGATCTACACTTTGCCTGTTTGGTCCACGATCTGCAAGAGTTTAACGACTTTATGTTGGATACTGTGCGCAAAGTAGACGGCGTACGCGAGACCACCACCTTGTTGAGCTTTAGCGGTCGCGCCGATATCGATACCTTGCTGGAATTAGAGATGGAAGTCAGCCCGACTAGCAATATTGTCGCCGCCAACGTAATGATTGATGTGCGACCGGGCATGGACCGCCAATGTTTCCAGGCGCTGCTCGATCTACCCCCCCACCCAGAGGTACGACGGGTCTGGCTGCTTAACTGTTATCATAGCGAAGACGCTGATCTGATGCTCTTGTTATTGGGCAAAAATCAGGCAGCGCTGATCGGTTATGTCATGAGCTGGGTGCGCACCACGGTAGGGGTGATCGATACAGAAGTGCGCTCCTTAATGGACTGGCGCTGGATGGCCAGCCCGGAAGACATTGTAGAGCTTTGCGAACTCTTCTTTGCGAATAATGGCGTTAAGAATAGCTAGGGTTTGGCGGCAGACAAACAACGCTACAAACGTCGTTCGTCATGACTCTAGTGCTTGGGCCACAAAACGATGGCTGATGGCGCGGTAGCGCCCCCAGTCGGCCCAATCTGGCGCGTGCTCGCCGATACTTTCCAGCGTGTTGGCAACATCAAGGAGTTCGTTTACACGCCGCCACTGCCAGCCGCAAATCCGCTCGTCGGGGTCCAACGGGTTTAACACAGCGCCGACGGCCATTTGCACCAAGAAATAGTAGGTGGCAAATTCGTAGGTTTGGCCCAAGGTCTGATGGGCCATGCTGTAAGAAACTACACCCAACAGTTGTTGTACCTGCACTGTCCCCGTTGTTAAATCGACCTCTGGGCCGACCCTCAGACCTGTCTCCTCGGTAATTTCGCGGGCCAATGTCCCCATCACCGTTTCACCCTGATGGATGCCACCGGTGGGCAAACGGAATGCCCCTTCTGGATAGACAGTCTTGATGTGCAGCAGGACGCCGTCGGCTGCTGTTCCCTGGTGCATTATGTAACAAATCTCGGCCCGGCGCCCATCGCTCACCAGCATTTGGCCATCGCTAGAGAGAAAAGGATCATCTACAGTCAGGTGATGATGTTGTTTGGGAACAATGCCCCACTGCGCTTCTAGCTGGGCCAACTCTGCGGCTTCTACTGCCCGTTGTAATTGCATAATCTGCCTCTTCAATAATTAATTGTGAATGAAAGAATTCTCGCTGGCCGCACGCGCCTGTTACCCATTAATAATTAATTATTCACTATTAATTATTAGCTTTTTCCCACCATGTCCACACATTAAAATCGACCGGCCAGGCGTCGGTTTGAATGCCTTGCCAGCGCTTGGCAATCGCCCAAACTGTCTGGCGGCTGCTTAGAAAAATATAGGGCAGATCTTCATGGATGCGCTGTTGGGCTATATTATAGAGCGCCGCACGCACATTCGCATCACAGGTGGGCACGCGTTGGGCATCGTCTAACAACTGGTCTACTTCTGCGTTTTGATAGCTCGTAAAGTTAAAGCCACTCCCTGGCAGATCATTGCGCGAGTGCCAAAAGTTGCTGCTGCCCGGATCGGCGCTCAAATTGTCCCAACCAATCACAGCCAGATCGTAGGTTTGGCCTAATAGCGAAGCGGTTAGTGTTTCAAAGTCTACTGGTTCAAAACGCACAGCAAAGCCGCTTTGTGTTAATTGCTGGCGGATCAGTTCGCCCATCCGCAGCCGCGGCGGACTATAGTTATTGGTTAACAATGTCAGTTGCAAGGGCAGACCAGCGCGTTCGCGCACCCCGTCATTGTCGTCATCTTGCCAGCCCGCCGCCGACAGCAAGGCTGCGGCCTGGGCAAGATTAGGGATATAAGGCTGCAATGCTTCTGCATCGGCCCATTTTACCTTGGGCGCCACGTAACTGGCCAATGGTGCAGCAAGATTGGCCTGTACTTCCTGATTGATTTGACGGGTGTCGATGGTCAACGCCATGGCGCGCCGCACTTGCGGATCGCCGAGAGTTGGGTGCGCTTCCTGGGCAATCAGTGTCCCATCGGCAGCTTGGCCGGGTTGCGGATTGGTGGGGTTCGCTAAATTTAAGGCAATAAAACTGATGCTATCTTCGGGCTGGGTATAGACTTGAACCTCGGCTAGCGTAGCGGCTTGCTCGATCTGCTCGGGCGTAAGCTGCGTCCAATCGATCTCACCTGCCGTCAGCAACGCCAGTCGCTCGGCTGGATCGGTGACGACGCCGTAGATCCACGCATCCAACAGCGGCGCGCCCTGCCAGTAGGCGTCGTTGCGACGCAAGCGGATTTGTTCACCGGCGACATGTTCTTCGAAAAGAAACGGCCCAGCGCTGACGCTAGGGGCCGTATTGAACGAATTGCTGCGCAGATCGCTAAAGTCAGCAGCGAATAAATGGCTGGGCAACAATGGCTGGCGCAACACCTGAAAGGCAGCGCAATCGGCCTGACGCAGCCGGATTACCAACGTGCGTGGATCCGGTGTCTCAATCTGTTCAATTGGATCAATGCTTGCTTGCAACGGGCTTTGCACGCCTGCATCAGCGATCGCAGCGTAGGTAAATTTGAAATCAGCCGCGGTCACCGGGAGGCCATCGCTCCAACTGATGCTATCACGCAAATAAAAAGTATAAACGCGCCCGGCCTCGGAAATCTCCCAGCGTTCGGCCAATTCGGTCGGCGTGATCAAGCCACTGTGTGGATCTTGGCCCAGCAAGGTTGGCAAGATCTTACGCGCCACCGCCTGGCTCGTACTATTGGTTGTCAAAACGGGATTAAAGGTGTCAGCGTCTTGCGCCACCGCCTGCACAAAGCTGCCCCCTGGCTGCTTGGCCACGGCAGCTTGCGTCGCTGATGTTGTCCCGGTGCGCCCCAACGAAAGCGCAACGGAGGGTCGGTTGCTGGCTGCTCCAGGCATAAGTCCAGTGACGGTGGGCGACAGCGCCGCGGTGGGTGCGGGCGGGGTGAGTGTGACCGCCGGGGTCGGCTGGACAAGCGCCGATGACGAGCTTACCTCGGCTGATGCACCAGATGTTGGCTCGGCCAGCGACGCCCAGCGGATCACAACCCCAACAAGGGTGATCATAGCGGCGAGGGCAAGCAGTAGCGCAAGCAAAATGAGTGAACTTCGTTGACGTAACACAAGCGAAGATTCTAACCCAACGCGACGGGAAGCACAAGATGACAGGATGACAGGATGACAGGATGACAGGATGAGTCCCTTTGTCATCCTGTCATTACTTCGTTCGCAACATTGGGTCGAGCGCGTCGCGCAGACCGTCGCCGAGCAGATAGATCGAGAGCGTTGTGAGGAAGATAAAGAGGCCAGGGGTAATCACCAGCCAGGGTGCGTCGGTAAAGTTGCCCAGCGAGCCCTGCATCATATTGCCCCAGCTTGCCAATGGCGGACCAATACCGACGCCGAGAAAGCTCAACCCTGCCTCGGTAATAATCGCTCCTGCCATCGTAAAAATGCCGCTGACGATGATAATCGATGAGACATTAGGCAAAATGTGCTGCAACATAATCCGCCAACTGGAGCTGCCAATCGCGCGACTGGCGAGGATATACTCGCGCTCGCGCACAGAAAAAATCTGCCCGCGCACCAGTCGCGATAATCCCGTCCAGCCAAAGATGCCGATCAGCAATGCCAAACCTTCTGGACCAGGCTGGAAGATGCGGGCCAGGATGATCAGCAAAAAAAGCTCGGGAATGCTGCCCAGCAGCATAATGATGGCGTTGATCAGATCGTCGATCCAGGTGGCGGCATAATAGCCACTGATCAAGCCCATGAAGACACCCAATGTCAGCGAAACGGCGGCGACAAAGATGCCGATCCGCAACGAAATACGACCGCCATAGATGCCACGCGTCAACACATCACGGCCAGCCTGATCGGTGCCCATCCAATGACATCCGCCCAGTCCAGCCGCCACGCAGTTGCGCAAACCAGTGCCGACACTGCGTAAAATTTCGCCGCTCTGCGCCCAGTTACAACCCGTTTCGCTTTGACAAGTACGCGTAAAGTCTTGAAACTGGGGCCAGGCGTCAACGGCCCAAGTGGGTGGATCGACGCGCTCGCGTAGGCTGGTTTTGGTTGGGTTAAAACCTAAAACGTGCTCGCCGATCCAGACGGCGCCCACCGAAATGCTGATCATAAAAATGAGCAAACAGAGGGCGAAGAGCGTAATTTTGTCGCGATATAGCTTGCGCCAGACGCCACCCCAATAACTTTGCGTCTTGATATTCTGAACTGATGGCTCGGGGTTGGCCTGCTTCAAAGCCAGTGTTCCTTGTGCCATCGTTACACTCGCTGCCGATCATAGCGGACCCGTGGATCCACGACGCTATAGAGGATATCAACCATCAGTACGCCCAATATGCCCAGAAACGAGCCGATGACAAAGAGCGCCATCATCAACGGGTAATCACGGGCGTTGATCGCCGTGTAGGCTAGCCGACCCATGCCAGGCCAGGAGAAAACATTTTCGAAGAGCACCGAGCCGGAGAGCACCAACAGAAAGATGCTGCCAAAGCTGGTCACAAAGGGCAACATGGCGTTGCGTAACACATGGCGCACAATGACAGTGATGTGGGAAAGACCTTTGGCGCGCGCCGTGCGCACATAATCCTGGTTTAAGACTTCTAGCATCTCGAAACGTAAGATGCGCGAAAAGCCAATCCAACCCCCAATCGAGCTGACTACCGCGGGCAGCAACAGATGGTGCACCCGATCCCAGAAGGAGCCATCGCCGATATCTTGCATGCCGCTAAGCGGCACCACTTGCAGATAGCCGCCCAAAATGATCAGCAACAGCAAGCCGATCCACCAATCGGGCACGGTGTTGATCACCACTGTGCTAACCCGGATCAGGTTGTCGGGCCAACGGCCGCGCGTGAGGGCAGAGATGATCCCCAGCGGCACACCGATAACGGCGCTTAATACTAAGCTGGTAAAGGCCAGTAGAAAAGTTGCCGGCATGCGTTCCACGATCAGGCTGATGACAGATTCGCCTTGAAAATAAAATGAGCGGCCAAAATCGAGCCGGGTGATGCCACGGCTACAATTTTGGACATCGTTCATACAGCGGCCACTCTGCCAAAAGGGCGTGGCCGGCAGCCAATCTTCGCCAAATGACCAACTGACATATTCCACCAAAATCGTGCGATCCAGCCCGTACAAACGGTTCAGACGGTTGAGATCCTCTGCGTTGCGGCGCGGATCGTCATCCATAAATTGTAGCGGCCCACCCGGCGCGGCTTGATAGATCGAGAACCCGATCAGTGTGGCTATCCAGAGCAGAAGCAGTGATTGTAGACTACGGCGAATAATGTAACGTGTCATTGTTTTGATAAATGGTAAATGGTAAATGGTAAATAGTAAATGGTAATTGGCAACCTGGCTCACCATCAGCCAATTACTATTTACCATTTACCATTTACGACTCCCTGTCCCTACTCCTGAACGTACCAATCCTCAAAATTCCAGCCGATGCCCAGCGGTTTGGGGTCGATGCCCTGGACACGTTTGTTCTGGCCACTCCAGGCTTTGTTGTAGAAAAGGAAGATGTAGGGCGCATCCTCGGCGACAAGTTTCTGCACCTCACCATATTTTTCCTTGCGCACAGCCGTATCGTAGGTAGCGCCGCCCGCTTGGAAGAGCTGCTCGACATCCTTGTTGATATAGGCCACTGAGTTCAGGCTAGGGATACTATCTTCGGCCCAAATTGTGTACATGATATGCGGCTCGATTGTCGAACTCCAGCCGCCAATGAACATGTCCCAATCCGGCTCTTCCGCTTGAATTGCATCGAGGAAACTAGACCACTCTAACGCCTGCACCTCGACATTGATACCGATTTGGCTCAGGTAATCCTGCACCGTAACCGCGATTAGCTCGCGGACTTTGTTGGTGTTGGGGCCATAGACCAACTTGAGCGTTACCTGATTGCCCTCGGGATCCAACATTTGGCCATCGCTAAAGGTATAGCCAGATTTGGCAAACTCGGCAACGGCCGTATCAGGGTCATAATCATAACAAGGCACATCTGGATTGTAAGTCCAGGATGTTTCCGGGAAGACCGAACAGAGCCGCTTGGCCTGGCCGAGCATCACTTCATCGGTGAGCAATTGTTTGTCGATTGCATAGGCAAGCCCATGGCGCACGTTGATATCATTGGTGACAAAACCTGCGCGCATGTTCAGGCCAATATAGCTCCAACTGGCAGCGGCCGGCCACCATTCGTAAACGCTGACGTTATCGAGCGTGCGCGCCTCTTCCAGCTTTTCGGGTGGAATATAGCCGGTATCGACCTCGCCACTCTTCAGCTTCTGATATTCAATATCCTGATCGGGCACAATCTCGATCGTATAGCTGGCAAGGTTGGGTGAACCCTTATACCAATAATTCTCGTTGGCGGCAAAGGTCACATATTGGTCACGCTTCCATTCGACCAACTTGTAGGCACCAGAGACGACGCTGGGGCTGTTGATCTCGGGGTTCTTTTCTGGGTCGCCCCAGGGCAAATTTTCCCAGATGTGTTTGGGGAGGGGTGTGATCAAGCCCGACATCTGGCCCAGGGCCGGTGCGTAGATTTCGCCAATCTTAATTTGTAAGGTGTAGTCGTCGATCGCCTCGTAGGACGTGATAAAACCGAGTTGCGAGAGATAGGGGAAAGCGTTGTCTGGATTGGTTGCCTGATCATAGGTCCACTTAAAATCTTGCGCGGTTAAAGGTTGACCATCGCTCCACTGCATGTTCTGGCGCAGATGGAAGGTAAAGGTCAGCCCATCCTCGGCGATCGCGTAACTTTCCGCCATGTTGGGAATGTAGTCGAGCGTTTCTTCATCCAGCCGTAACAGTGAGCCGGAATAGACCAGACCCTGATACGAGCTAGAGGCGGCATCCGTTGTCAGATAGGGGTGAAAGCTGACCGCGTCCGAGGACGAGACATCTTTGTATTCGCCGCCGATGTGCGTGCGTGGTATGGTCACATCCTCATCGCTTGTCACGGTAATGCCGCTGAGTGCCCCAGCTTGCGCAGCGCTAGATTGTTCGGTGGCTTGCGTCACCGTGCTGGCCGTCGTTGCGGTGACAGTTGTCGTTGTTTCGGTTATCGTTTCAGTTGCCGTTGTTGTGGTTGCTTCTGCGGCAGGAGCAACCGCCGCCGCTGGCGCAGCCGGCGCTGAGCAACTGCTCAGGAATAAGGCCAGGCTCATCAGGAGCAGTGGCGCAGCATAACGAACATTTCCTCTATCTCGCATATTGACGTTCCTTTCACAGCTTATGCAGTAAATTGGACGGTTCACAAGTCAGTAAGCCTAGGCTTGCTGCTATCATCAGCTAGTTAGCTGAGATTGGTATGAGAAGATGTTAATATAAGCATGAACATTTCTCCTGTCAAGCCACGGTGCAGCAGGGTAAAAAAATCAACATCATGGAATATAGATTATGATTGAAATCTTTTAGAAATAGAAAATGCGAACGCTTAGCTGCGTTCGCATTTGGGTGACAGTTATTTTCCCGTGCGCTTTTTAACGCTTATTCTTGAGCATTGGGTCAAGCGCATCGCGCAAACCATCGCCGATCAGATAGAAACAGAGCACGGAGAGCCAGATGAGGATACCGGGTGGAAACATCAGGTGGAGCGCTATATTTTTGCCCGTCACCGGATCGACCATAAAAAAGAAATTGCGCGTGCGACTCAGCATATTGCCCCAGGTGGCGGTGGGTGGCTGTACGCCTAAGCCCAAAAAGCTGAGCACCGATTCGGTCAGGATCAGCGCACCCACGTCGAGCGCCGTCACGACCACAATCACCGCGATACTGTTGGGGATGATGTGCTGGAACAGAATACGCAAGTTCGTTGCGCCCACCGCCCGCGCCGAAAGCGCGTAGTCCAACTGCTTGACACGCAGCACATTACCGCGCATAAAGCGCGCCGTGCCAAACCAGCCCAAAAAGCCGAGAAAGATAACGAGCGTACGCGGGCTGGGCTTAAAGATGGCACAGACAATGATCAGCAGATAGATCGTCGGCACCGAGGTAATGGTATTGATAAACCAAAGGAAGATATCGTCGACAATGCCGCCGAAGTAGCCAGCGATGCCGCCCAGCGTAGCGCCCAACAGCATAGCAATCACTGCCGCCATTAAGGCAATCCCAATACTGATCCGGCCGCCATAGAGCAAGCGCGCCATTTGATCGCGGCCCAGATGATCGGTCCCCAACCAATGTGGCACGCCGCCCGATTGCCCTAGCATCAGCGGCGCCGTAGTTGGATCCGCGCCGATACGCCACTGGATATAAGGCCAGATGTAGGGTGGGGCAAAGGTGTTGTTGGTATTTGTCGTATCGGGGCTCAACGGCGTAATCAGCGGCGCACACAAGGCCAATAAACCCAATAATGCAATAATGGCGATAGCAGTCAGAGTTAATTTATCCTGGCGGATGCTGCGCAACGCCATATCCCAGAAAGTTTGTGGTTTGCGCGCCAAATGAGTATCGTTTGCCAATGATGCAGCTAAGTTATTCGACAAGACCGATGCTGGTTGAGCGCTCATACAAGTCCTTGTTTAGGGACAGCAGGGTTGAAATCCGCTGCTGACAGGCACTGGAAGTCGCCTCGGCGACTAGGATTCCAGTGCCTGTCAGCAGACCATTTTAATGGTCCCGCCAAAGTATCCGGTGGCTAGACCATCAATAACAGACCACGGCCATTGTTTACAATAACCGTTACCGCGTGGAGCGAAAATTTGTCATCCACCTACGCCAAACGCACACGCGGATCGACCAACGCATAAAAAATATCCGACAGCAAATTGCCCAGGATGACAAAGACGGCAAAGACCATCGTTGTACCTAACACCACCGGATAATCTTGGGCAAAAATGGCATCCAGCGTCAACCGCCCCATGCCAGGCCAGGAGAAGATGGTCTCGATTACAACGGCGCCGCCCAACAACCCCAACAGGGCAGGGCCTAACACAGTCATCAACGGGATCAAGGCGTTACGAAAGGCATGCAAAAACCAGATGCGCTTGGCGACCAGACCTTTGGCACGTGCGGTGCGGATATAGTCGGTGTGCATCACTTCCAATATCTCGGTGCGCATCAAACGGCTGAAAAGCGCAATCCCACCCAGCGATAAGACGAAAGCAGGCAAAATGAGATGGTGCAAGCGGTCGAGTAATGCACATTCGCCGGTTAGCGAAACAGTACACATGCCCCCCGTGGGCATGATCCGCAGCACGACGCCCAAGTAATAGATTAAGATCAGTCCCATCCAAAAATCAGGCACGGCCTGACCAATACCGGTGAAGAAGCGCACCAGGTTATCGAAGATCGAGCCGCGGTAGACGGCGCTCAAGACGCCCAGCGGCACGCCGATTACGAGGGCGAGCAACAATCCAGCGGCGCCCAATTGCAGGGTAGCCGGCATGCGCTCCACCAATGTCTGCCAAACAGTTTCTCGGGTCGACATGCTGACACCCAAGTTGCCCCGAATGATGCCCCCACCGCGATCACAGAGGGTTAGATTGACAGATCCGAAATAGGCGCAGCGCACTTGCTCAATGCTCA
>JBBRVA010000228.1:0-10300 GCA_038247295.1 Caldilineales bacterium
CCCGCTGTCCGTTTTTTCGAGTGACCAACACCCAAAGGAGAACCCGATGAAGACCGATTGTCTGCAATATGCGCTGACCGAGCAAGAGTGCCAGCAATTTGAGCAAAATGGCTTTTTAATCGTGGAAGATGTGTTGCCAGAGGCAATGATCCAGACGCTAACCGTCGCAGCCGACCGCCTGGACGCCGCCGAGCGGGCGATGAACGGGCGCAACGCGTATGTCTCGCAAAATATCTTTGATTTTGTCGGCAAAGATGACGCCTTTGTCGAACTGCTCGACTGGCCCAAGACGCTGCCCAAGGTGTGGGGCATTCTGGGCTGGAATATCCAACTTTACCATTCGCATCTGATTGTCACCCCGCCCTTGCCGGCGGGACAAACCCCACCCAAGAAACGGCTGGGCTGGCATCAGGACAGTGATCGCTTGAACAAAGAATTGGGCACGACGCCGCAACCGCGCGTCTCGCTCAAAGTAGCCTTCTTTCTCACCGATACGACAGAAGTGGGCGCGGCCAATATGTATGTGATCCCTGGCAGCCAGGTCAAGAACAAGATCGACTTCCCCGCCGATCCGCTGGCTGAACCGATTGATGGCATCGCCGTGCGTGCGCCGAGAGGATCGGCGGTCTTTTTTGACCGGCGCATTTGGCATGCCTCCAGTCCAAATTATCTGAGCTTTCCGCGCAAAGTGCTCTTCTACGGCTATAGCTATCGTTGGCTGCGGCCGCGCGACAATATGACGGTGGCGCACTATGCCTATCGCAGTAGCCCAATCCGCCAGCAGTTGATGGGCGTGAGCCATAGCGGCAATCACGGCTACACCTCACCGCAGGAGATGGATGTGCCGCTGCGCACCTGGTTGCGTGCCAACGTGGGCGAAGCGGCAGCCGCCTGAAGCCCTGGTCGGGCATCAACAATCGATAAGTGCTAAAAAATCTGTCAACCACACCAGTGCATAAACCCAAGCTTATTCACACGCTGATTTTCTGTTATAATTTTATTGTGATTCTCTACTGAACAGATCGGCTGGGATGAGTCGGAGCCAAGCGATGAAACGAGAACAGGTACTAAAAATACTCCACGAACATAAGCACGAATTAGGTGTGAAATACGGTGTGACCCGACTGGGCATTTTTGGGTCCGTTGCCAGAGATGAGGCTACAGAAGCTAGCGATGTGGACGTCATTGTCGAAATGGCCCCCGATCTATTTCAAATGGTCCATATGAAAGAAGACTTAGAGCAACTTCTGCACACCTCTGTGGATCTGATCCGCTACCAAAAGTACCTCAGCGCGCTTCTGAAGCGTCGAATCGACAATGAGGCTATCTATGTCTGATCTTGAAGTCTGCAAGACCAAGATTGGCGGCTTGAAAGCGGCTATCCAATCCATGCAGGCGGAATTTTCTGACGGCTCAAACGCTCATCCATAGCAGTCCACACGGAGGATAACAGCATGGAATACGGACCAGACTCAACCCGCCAACCCGACGTACCACGCGGCACGATCACCAAACATATGTGGCAAAGCCAGATTTTTGCCGAGACCACGCGCGACTACTGGATCTATGTGCCGGCCGGTCATGATCCACAAACACCGGCTGGGCTGATGATCTTCCAGGATGGCCATACCTATATCGACGAGGCGTGGGTCTTTCGCGTGCCCATTGTCTTCGACAATCTGATGCACCAAAAGCGCATTCCGCCGCTGATCGGGCTGTTTATCAACCCCGGGCATAAAGGTTCAGCATCACCGGCCAATCTTTGGCAGAGCGACAATCGCAGCTACGAGTATGATTCGCTGAGTGATGAGTACGCCCAGTTCTTGATCGAAGAAATGATCCCCGAAGTGGGCAAAAGCTATGCGCTGGCCGATGATCCCAAAATGCGTGCCATCTGTGGCATATCGTCCGGTGGCATCTGCGCCTTCACGGCCGCCTGGCAACGGCCCGACTATTTTCATAAAGTGCTCAGCCATGTGGGCAGCTTCGCCGATATTCGCGGCGGCCATGTCTATCCATTCTTGATCCGCAAATCGTCTAACCGCGATATTCGGGTCTTTCTTCAAGATGGCAGCAACGATCTGGATAATCGCTACGGCAATTGGTGGTTGGGCAATTTGCAAATGGACGCCGCACTCAAGTTTCGTGGCTACGACTACAAATTTGTCGGCGGCGATGGCGGCCATGATGGTAAACATGGCGGCGCTATTCTGCCCGAATCGTTAGAATGGCTGTGGCGGGCGTAATCCCTTTGCTGGGCGGCGGTGAATTTAACTGATCCACGAAGACACACGAAGCGTGAATTTTTTCTTCGTGTGTCTTCGTGCCCATTCGTGGATCACTAGTACACTTGGGCGGAAATAACCATACTATTCTCCGGTGAATCAGTAGTGAATCAGTAGGACAGTGAGACAGTACAAACACTGTTCTACTGTCCTACTGATTCACTGTCTTACTTACGCCCAAGTGTACTAGCCTAAGAAAAGAAAGGCATTCATATGTTTCCCATCATCGACACGCACACCCATTTTTACGATCCGACGCGCGCCCAGGGTGTACCTTGGCCACGGCCAGACGACAAAGTGCTCTATCGCACCGTCTTGCCGGCAGATTACAAACAAGAGGCGCTGCGCGAAGGCGTGACCGGCACGGTGGTCGTCGAGGCCAGCCCCTGGCTGGCAGATAATCAGTGGATTCTCGATTTGGCCGTGGAAGATCCATTTATCCTCGGGTTGGTCGGCCATATTGCGCCAGGCCGACCCGAGTTTGGGGATGAATTGCAACGTTTCGCCGTTAATCCGCTGCTGCGCGGGATTCGCTGTGGCGGGCGCACCTTCGCCCAGGTCGATGCCGCGTTACTGCGCGATCTGGAACAACTGGCCGAGCGCGATCTACAACTGGATGTGCTGCTTGGCCTAGATCAAATGCCCGCTTTCCTGGCCGTGGCCGCGCAGTTGCCGCAATTGCGCATCGTGATCAATCACATCAGCTTGATGCCGGTGACGGGCGCCGCGCTTGAAGCGCAATGGATCGAGCATTATCAACAGGCCGCCGCCTTGCCCAACATTTTTATGAAAGTCTCGGGGCTGATGGAGAACAGCGTGCTTCGACCCGCGCCGGTTGATCCGGATTTCTACCGCCCTACGTTGGACGCGCTCTGGTCCACCTTTGGCGCGCAACGCCTGATCTATGGCAGTAATTGGCCTGTCTGCGAAATTGCCGGTACGTATACCACCTGCATCGCCATTGTCCGCCAGTTCTTTGGCGAAAAGGGCGATGCGGCCGCCGCCAGCTTCTTCGGGCAGAATGCGCAGCGGGCGTATGGGCTGGTGTGAACATGACAGGATGACAGGATGACGCCGACCTACGGTCGGACGATGACAAGATGACATAGGGACACACGATGTCATCCTGTCATTCCTTCATCCATAAAACAATTTACTTATTTCGAATACCTCTCCTCAACCAAGGATAAAAACTATGCCGCAACTTTTTGGACGTGAATACAGCAAACGACAGTTGTTGGATCGGGTGGGTGATATGAGCCAGGTGGCCGGCGTGCGCAAAGCCGAGCTGGTGGAAGGCCGCGAGCGCGGCGCCGACTTGATCGAGGTTTTTAATGCTTCGGGCCTCTCATTTTCGATTTTGCCAGGGCGTGCGCTCGATGTGGCCTCTGCCCACTACAAAGGGATGTCACTCTGCTTTCGCAGCAATACGGGCGATGTGGGGCCGGCTTTTTACGAACCGCAGGGCAATGGTTGGCTGCGCGGCTTCTACGGCGGATTGGTGCTCACTTGTGGCATGTCGTTTACCGGCCATCCGGAAGTAGACCCGTTGGAAGAAAACGAAGAGTTGGGTTTACACGGGCGGCTCTCGTTTCTGCCGGCCAAGAACGTGGTGGCGGATGCCAATTGGGAAGACGAAGCGTATGTGGTGCGGGTGCGGGGCAAAATACGCGAGGCGGTCGTCTTTGGCACCAACTTGGAGCTAACCCGCGAGATCTCCACCGTGCTGGGCGAAAAATGTTTGCGCATCCATGATCGGATCGAAAACCTCAGCGTGGATCCGTCGCCGCTGATGTTTGTCTACCACTGTAACCCGGGTTTCCCCGTGCTCGATCAAGGCACACGTTTTGTCCTCCACACCGAGCAGAGCACCGAATGGCTGGAAGACCGCGCCGTGAGCCCCGAGCAATATGCCGTGGCCAGCGCCCCGCAACCGCAGGCGCACAGCGAAGTCTACGTGCATCGCCCAGTCGCCGATGTTGATGGCAACGTCCATGTCGGTCTGATCAACGATGCGCTGCAATTGGGCCTCTACTGGAAATTCCCGATCCAAGAGATGCCCTTGGTCAGCCAGTGGCAGCACTTCCACCAGGGCACCTACATCACCGGTGTCGAGCCGGGCAATGTCAGCATGTTGGGGCGGGCCTGGAACCGCAAACATGGCTATCTTACCCACATTCAACCCGGCGAAGTGCGCGACTTCCACTTGGAGATCGGTGTGCTCGATGGCGCCGACGAGATCGCCGAGTTTGTCGCGCGGGCAGGGGTTGTGGCTTGAGGTAATTGGTAATTAGTAAGTAGTAAGTAGTAAGTGGTAAGTAGTGAATATAGACAGATACTTACCTTTTACGCATCGTCCAGAAATAACTTGTAGAGATTGGAGCTTAGAGATTGATAGGGCGCAATCTCTAAGCTAGTGGACATCGTGATCGGCTCCTCAACCGAATGCAGAGTTGTATGTAATTCTGCTTAAATTCTTGGTGAGAGAGGATGACAAGATGACATGTTATATCCCTCTGTCATCCTGCCATCCTCTCATCCTGTCATCCTGTCATCCTGTCATCCTCAATCATAATTCGACGGTTTATGCTCACCCAACAAGCGGCGTTGACGGGGCGTGGCTTGCGCCAGGATCGCCGCGTCAAATTGAAAGCGGTTGAGATAGGGCGGGAATTTCTGCGTGATCATGCGTTGGGCGTAATGCACCTGCAACAGATAACGCACCTGTTGGCTGCGGTTGGCGGTGCCGCGGTGCCAGACTTCCGACCGGAAGATGACCACGTCGCCAGCCTGACACAGGATATTCTTGGGTCCGACGCCATTGTATTCCATATCGCCGTTGGGCGCGCGCCCGGCGCGATGGCTGCCAGGAATAAATTGGGTGGGGCCAAGTTCTTCACAAATATCATCCAGATAGAAATGGGCGGTAGCGATATAGATGGGGATTTTTACCCCTGGATGGCTCATTACCTCCGCCGGCAAGGTGATCGGCTGCCAATCGGCATGTAGCTGCTGGTCGGGGCGGCCAGGGCCGGTTAACCAAGCCGTCATGCCAATAATGTGACAATCATCGCCGTGGATCGCCTCGGCGAGCTCGATTACGCCCGGTCGATCGACATAGCTGAGAAAGAGCGGATCACGGTTAAAAACATTGTTGATGCTCTTGTTCAGAAAACCGCCCTTGCTGTCATGCCGATCATAGCTGGCGGGAATAGCTTCTAAGCGATCCATGGCTGCCCGTAGTTCGGCAACCTCTGCTGTGCTAAGGACACCGGGTAAGTAGGCGTAGCCATCCTCGTCCATCGCCTGCACTTGGCGGACGAGATCTGGGTAGGCATTCAGCGGCAGTGCGTTACTCATCGCGTGAACTCTTCCTTTCTTTTATTGTTGCGTTCGAGGGCGCAAAGGAGAATCGTCCTTGATTAGATAACTGCGTAGACTACTGATAACCCAATGTGATGCAGGCAAGAGCATGTAGGTGCGGTTTTTAACCGCACGGTCTCGGCTAGACCACCAATGTGCGGTTAAAAACTGATCACCGGTTACTCAGGCAAGGGCAATCGGATTGACCGGGCTGCCAATCGCACCCGTCAGTTGTAAGGGTGCGATGACGAGCAGACAGGTATAAACTTTATCGGCGGCCAACGCTTCCAGGTTGAGATTTTCCACCAGGTAGATGCCCAGGTCGCGAATCGCGGCGACGTGGACAGGTAGCTGCGCGGGTGGTATCTCATGCAACACCTCCACGGCTTGGTTATCGGCGCCAATCGCCACGATGTCGTGCTGCTTGAGCCAGGGGATGGTCGATTCGTCGATGCCGGGCTCGCCACTGTCGAAGAGCGCCCGCTCGGTGCTAAAAATGCGCATCCAACCGGTGCGCAGCAACAGGAGATCGCCTGGCTGGATCGTCACACCCTGGGCCGCGGCGCACGCATCCAAATCATCAGCGGTGATCGCTTCACCCAATTGTAGATGATCGACACCTTTCCAACCGGCAATGTCCAGCAACACGCCGCGGCCAGCGATCACAGGCACGTTGTCGATCGCGTTGCGCGTTGCGCCTGTACTAGTTACGTGCTCGGCGGCGCGGTAACCGTTGTAGAGCTGGTCGTCAATCCAGATATGGCACAGCGCGTCCATGTGCGTACCCGAGTGTGAATGCATGCTGAGCACATCATCAGCGCCGCCCCGCTCGCCCGGCTGGTTGCGAAAGGTGGTCACACGCCAGGTTTTGTGACGCGTCGGCCATTGCGGGCCATCAGCGGTTAAAGGCATCGAGAGGCTATAGACCTTGCCCGTCTTGACCAAACCGGCGGCGGCTTTGACCATTTCTGGGGTCAATAGATTGAGCATTCCGCGCTCATCGTCCGCGCCCCACCGGCCCCAATTGCTCAGCTGGTTCGCTTGCTCTTCCTGCATGGCACCCTTCCTTGTCGATTGATCGTTGGCTTGTGCTGGCACAAATTGCATCGGGAGTTGTGCTATTGTAACCTCAACGCCATACAGGTGACAAGTGGGAAATTTATCTCACGCAAAGGCGCAAAGGGCGCAAAGAAAAGCTAGCCTCGAATCAATTCGAGGCTGCTACAGGAAGTCGGCTGAAGCCCGACTGTAGCAGCCTGAAATTCATTTCAGGGCTGCGTGACTGTCTTACTGTCTTACTGTCCTACTGAAGGTCTATTTGCGCCCAACTTCACCCGCGCTTTTCTTTGCGTTCTTTGCGCCTTTGCGTGAGAATTTGCTTTTGACCCAGTTAGGCTGCCACGGGGCTAGACTGCATGGCCCGATTCAGCGCGCAGACCACGGCCTTGATCGAGGCCAACTCGATGTTGGTGTCCGTGCTGGCGCCAAAGAAGGTGGCTCCGGACGGCGTCTGAATTTGAATATAGGCAATCGCCTCGGCCTCGGAGCCTTGGCCCAGCGAATGTTCGGCATAGGAGAGCAGCGTAAAATCCGGCACGAGTTCCTCTTTCATCGCCTGCATAAAGGCGTCGATGGGTCCGTTGCCGGCGGCGCGTAATTCATGCAGCGTGCCATCCACCGCAATTTGGGCCACGCAGGCGACGGTCGTGCCCTGTTGCGGTTGCGCTTGCATTTCGGCGCGGAAAGTCGCTAACTTGAATGGTCGCTCGCATTGCAGATAGGTCTTGTCAAATGCCTGGCGAATCTGCTCGGCGGTGAGTTCGCTGCCCTGGGCATCGGCAATGGTGTTGATGATTTTGCCAAACTCGACATGCATTGCCTTGGGCATCTGAATGCCAAATTCGTTTTCTAGCACATAGGCTACGCCGCCCTTGCCCGATTGCGAATTGATGCGGATGATCGCCTCGTAGCTGCGCCCCACATCTTTGGGATCAATGGGCAGATAAGGTACTTGCCAGAGCGCGCCCTGCGTTGCATCCTGCGCATCCATCCCTTTGCGGATCGCATCTTGGTGCGAACCAGAAAAGGCCGTGAAGACCAGATCGCCGGCATACGGATGGCGCTCGTGGACTTGCATACGCGTGCATTTTTCGTAAATGGTGCGCACGCGGTTGATGTCGCTAAAATCCAAGTGCGGATCGACGCCCTGCGTATACAGATTCAGCGCCAACGTAACCAGATCGACATTGCCGGTGCGCTCGCCGTTGCCAAACAGCGTGCCTTCGACGCGGTCAGCGCCGGCCAACAAGCCCAATTCGGTGGCGGCAACCCCCGTGCCGCGGTCGTTGTGCGTGTGCAAGCTGATAATCGCATTTTCACGCCCACGCAAATGCCGACAAAACCACTCGATCTGGTCGGCGTGAATGTTGGGCGTAGAAACCTCGACCGTGGCCGGCAGATTGAGGATGATCTTGTTTTGTGTGGTCGGCTGCCAAACATCGCACACCGCCGCGCAGATTTCCAGCGCAAATGCCAACTCGGTCGAGGAGAAACTTTCTGGCGAGTATTGCAGGGTGATCGCCGTCGCCGGCATCTGGGCCGCCAATTGTTTGATCAGTTGCACGCCACGCACCGCAATCTCGACGATTTCCCGTTTGTCCATGCCAAAGACGACGCGGCGCTGTAAGGGGGAAGTCGAATTGTAGATGTGGACAATCGAACGCCGCATGCCGTGGATCGCTTCAAACGTGCGGCGGATCAACGGTTCACGCGCCTGGACTAACACCTGAACGGTAACATCGTCGGGGATCAAATCTTCATCCACCAGGCGGCGCATAAAGTCGAATTCGATCTGCGAGGCGGAAGGGAAGCCAACCTCAATCTCTTTAAAGCCGACATCGACCAGCAACTGAAACAGCGCCAGCTTCTCGCTCACGCTCATCGGGATCGCCAGCGCCTGGTTGCCGTCACGCAGATCGACGCTACACCAGAGCGGGGCGGCCGTTATGGTGCGCGACGGCCATTGGCGGTTGGGCAGGTCAATTGGTGCAAAGGGCTGATATTTGGTCAGCGGACTTTTTGTTTTGGCAATCGGCTCCATCACTGGCCGGTGATGGGTGCCAACGCCGTTGGTTGAAGGGCGGGTAGCGATCATGGTGTACGGATTCCTTCCTGCGGGTAAAAGCTTGGCTTATAAAAATTAATTGTAAAATTTAGACAATAAAAAACGCCTCCCCACTTGGGAAGGCGCTAAACAACCAGAACGTTGACAGCGTGACGTGCTACAACCGGATTCCTCCCAAGCGGCAATACCTCCTCGTAAGGAGGAGTCCAAGGCTAAGCAGGTTGCGCAACGCGGCGTTAGAAACAGGTTTCATCATACAGTTATCGTTATCGTGTTAGGCATTTCGGATCTACACAGGCAACCTTATCACAAAAGGGCTGGCTCCGCAAGTGTGATCCGCTAGCGACAACAAATCTTGGCCTATAGCAGCGCCCACGGATCGCGGATCGGCGAGAGCACCAGTGGTTGCGCTACATTCATGTTGTCTGGCTGTGTGATCAGCCAGCGCGCCCAGGCCGCGACGGCTTGGGCCGAGAGCACGTTGGGGCGCGCGGTCGGGGTCAGGCTCAAGCCCATCTCTGTGTCGGTGAGGCCGGGACAGATGGCGGCGGCGTGGATGTTGTACTGCTTGTATTCGGCCAGGATATATTGCACCAGATCGTTCATACCATGTTTGCTCAGCCCGTAGATCACTTGCTGCGCGAAGTGATGGATGCCCGAATCCGAGCTGACCATGAGGATAAAACCGCGCCGCTGGGTGCGCATCAGCGGCAAGACGGCAACGGTGAGCAGAAACGCCGCGCGCAGATTGGCGTTGATCGTTTGGTCCCAATCGTCGACCGTATGCTCCTCAATCGTCCGCCCGTGGCACAAGATGCCAGCGTTGTTGACCAAGATGTCGACCGGGCCATACGCTGCAACCGCCGCATCGACTAAGGCCGTGCATTCTGCTGGCTGTGCAATATCGGTCACCCGGTAGCTGATCTCGCCGCCACTGGCGCGCACTTGGTCAACCACTTGCTGCAAGCGATCCTCGCGGCGACCGGCAATCATCACATGCGCGCCCGCCGTGCACAAATCGGCCGCTATCGCCGCCCCAATGCCCGATCCACCGCCCGTAATCAGCGCGTGCCGCCCTGTAATCTCCATAATTCTGCTCCTCTAAACAAATGAACAGTACACAGAGCACACAGAGGAGACACAGAGAACACGGAAAGCTTAAAAATAAGTTCAATCTGGTTTTTCTCTGCGCTCTCTGTGTCTCCTCTGTGTACCTGTTTTGATTGATTTACTCGACCCGCACAACCTTGGCCGGCAGCCCACTCTGGATTGAGTCCCAACAAGCCGCGATGGTGGCGATCACCTGCGCGCCTTCCAGTTCGTTGATCAAGGGCTGCTTGTCCTCGATCAGGCACGCCTCGAAATGACGCATGTAGCGCAATACCTCGCGCCCGTGGCCTTTTTCGTGGCCAAAGTTCATCTTTAAGACAGGCTGACCGGCCAATTTGTCCAGCACTACCTGGTCGTTGACAATCGATCCCTTATCGCCATAGATGCCCAGGCCAAGCATGGGCAGCGGCGGCTCCAC
>JBBRVA010000229.1:0-10265 GCA_038247295.1 Caldilineales bacterium
AATCGGCCATGTCGGCCGTGAGCACGACCGTATTGAACCATTCGTTAAAATCTTCGCTACGCGCAACGAGTTTAGTTGCCATCGTTTCGACCTTTGTAGGCTTCCTATAAACATGAGGGCAAATAGGTAGACAAGTAGAGCGGTATACACGTGCCCCACCCAGCTTTACTTGTCTACTTATCTCCCTGTCTACCGATTTACCGAATGCGGTTGTCTCATAATTTCACTTCGGTGAGCATGGTTTTGAGCCACTGCCATTCAGCATCCAGGGTTGCTTGTATGCCAGGCAACAGGTTATCAAGGGCAATCTCTTGCATCGTACCCGTCCGCCGCAGTTTCGCTTCGACCACACCATTCTTCAGCCCTTTGCCGCCTACTGTTAAGCGCAGTGGGATGCCTAGCAGATCGGCGTCGTTGAATTTGACTCCGGCGCGCTCATCACGGTCATCATACAACACCTCGATCCCGGCGTCTACCAGTTGGCGATAGATGCGGTTGGTGGCGGCGAGCACATCTGGCGTCTTTTCTGTGCCCAGACCAACCAGCATCACTTGATACGGCGCAATACTGATTGGCCATTGGATGCCATTGGCGTCATTGTTCAGTTCGACAACAACCGCCATCAGACGATCGGAACCAATCCCGTACGAGCCCATCACAATCGGCTGCGCTTCGCCCTTCTCGTCCAGATAGGTCGCACCCATTGCCTTGCTGTATTTCGTACCCAGTTTAAAGATATTACCAACCTCTACACCGCGTACCGTAAGCAGTGGTTCACCACAGGTTTGGCACGCATGACCATCACCGGCAGCCACAAGATCGGTGACAATATCGGCGCTGTAGTCGCGACCATAGTTGACGTTGCGCAAGTGCCAATCGACCTCGTTTGCTCCGGCGACCAGATTAGGACTGATGGCGACTAAATCATCGACCACCAGCAGCAGTTGATCGCGCTTGACGCCCACCGGCGAACCGTAGCCGGCTTCCGCACCAACGGCGTGAATTTCATCCACGGTGGCTGGGCGCAACTTACGCGCCTTGATCGCGTTGGTCAGTTTTGTTTCATTCAATTCCATGTCGCCGCGTACAACAGCAAAGACGAATTTCTCATATGGCTTGCCATTTGCGCCATCCAACTCGGCCACCATAAAAACCGCTTTGGCGGTCTCAGCTTCCGCAATCTGCAAGAACTGCGCCAATGCGGCAATCGTCGTCACACCTGGCGTGTGGACCCGTTCAATGGGCAATGCCGCGCTGGCGGGCGGTTCCGGTTTACGAAACGTCGCAATTTGGCGATTAGCGCTATAGCCACAGGCATTACAGATCACGAGCGTATCTTCGCCAATCGGGGTCAGGGCCATAAATTCGTGCGCCATTGTCCCACCCATCATGCCGGTATCGCTCTCAACCGCTACCACTTCCAACCCACAGCGGTGAAAAATATTAAAGTAGGCCTGGTAGATACGCGGGTAGAAGGCGTCCAGCCCGGCAAAATCGAGATCGAAGGTGTAGGCATCCTTCATTGTAAACTCGCGCACACGAATGGTACCGGCCCGTGGGCGTGGCTCGTCGCGGAACTTAGTCTGGATTTGGTAGAGCATAAAGGGCAGTTGCCGATAGCTGCTCACAATCTGGCCAGCCAGGTCAGCCATCAATTCTTCATGCGTCATACCCAAACACATATCGCGCCCGTTGCGATCTTTCAGCCGCGCCATGTCATCGCCGATCGCCGACCAACGCCCACTGCGCTGCCACAGTTCGGCGGGGTGGACAACGGGCAGGGTTACTTCTTGACCATCAATAGCGTCCATTTCAGCCCGAAAGATATCTTCAATTTTTTGTTTGACTCGCCGGCCCAAGGGTAGATAATCAAAAATACCGGCGGCCACTTGGCGCACCAGCCCAGCGCGCAGCATCAATTGGTGGCTGACAACCTCGGCATCGGCAGGCACTTCGCGCAAGGTTTGGAAAAAGAGTTTGGACATTCGCATGGAAGAGTTCTCGGATCTACCCATTATGCTGGGTATGTTTTCGTTTGATAAATATAATTAAAGGATGATATTGGGTTATTAGGTATTGGATATTAAGATCTAATACTCGCATCAGTCACTACCAGCCAGTGTTCAACTTTTTGCTTCAGTTCTTGATAGTTGGTAACGCCAACCACACGATCAACCTCGGCGCCGTTGCGCAGAAAGAGCAACGTTGGCAAGCCCATAATATTGTATTGGTTTGGCGTATCCGGATTTTCATCCACATCCAATGCCGCTACTAACACCTGACCCTGAAATTCGGTGGCGAGAAAACCAACCCAAGCCGACATGACATGGCAGGGTTCGCACCAATCTGCCCAGAAGTCGACGATGGCAAGTTTGCCACTTTGCAAAATGACGCTGCTAAAATCCGCGTCCGTTACGTCGATGGGTAGTGGGCGATTCGGGTGCGCTGGCCGGTCTTCTGGCGGCACGGTAGGTGGCTCGGCGACTAGACCGATTGTTTTCAGTAGATTTTTGAACATATTCACGCCTAATCATTACACAAAATACGTTGCGCTCAATCAATCACGTTCAAAGAGTATATGATCGCGTATGCTAGATGTCAAAAGAGGAATATGGTATAATTTGCATAAGTGCTACTCATTGTTAACAAGCTGGGAACTTACCTGTGCTATGATCACTTTACCCTAGCCTTGCCTATCAATCTGTAAACCCATACTTACATATGTGCCACGTTGCGCTAGCTAAGCTTGTGCTAACATCGGCGTAGACCAAAATATTCGTGCTATGATGGTATTATAGTTAAAAATTCACCTTACGAGATATTTAGCAATATAAAGGAGAAGTTGATGTCTTCTTATCCCTGGTTTGCTCATTATGAAAAAGGCGTCCCCCAAACGGTAGAAGTGCCGAACATTCCAGTCCACCAGATTCTGGTCGATGCAACCAAGCAATATCCATCCGCTGTGGCCGTGCGGATGGTGCTCAAGTATCTGCCTGCTGGTCTGGCCATTCAATCCAAAATGACCTACCGCGAGCTGAATGAAGCCGCCGATCGTTTTGCCGCTGCGTTGCAAAAGTTGGGTGTACGCAAGGGTGACCGTGTTGCGCTTGTGTTACCCAATCTGCCGCAACAGGTGATCGCCTACTTCGGCACGTTAAAGGCTGGCGCCACCGTCGTCAACACCAATCCAACCTATACAGCGCGTGAGCTACGGCACCAATTAGAAGATTCTGGCGCCGAAACAGTTGTGCTTCTCAGTGGTCTATATGAACGATTGGCGCAGGTACGGCAGCATACGCGTATCAAAAATGTGATCATCGCCGATGTGCCAGACTCGTTGCATTGGCCGTTCAAGGGTTTGGTAGAAAAGCAAGTGCGCGCCAGTGGCATGCTGAAAGATGTGGCCGCGGCCCCCGACATCCATCGCTTTTACGATCTGATCAAGCAGACGACGAGCAAACCTAGCCCAGTAGCCATCGATCCCGAGGATGTGGCCCTCTTCCAATATTCCGGCGGCACCACCGGTGTTCCTAAAGCCGCGATGCTAACCCATCATAACTTGGTCAGCAATGTCATGCAGATGGTGGCCTGGTTTGCGACAGCAGAATCGGGCAAGGAAAAAATATTGTGCGCCCTGCCTTTCTTTCACGTTTATGGGATGACGGTGGGCATCTTATTCGGCTTTGCCAAAGGCGCAGAATTGGTGTTGGTGCCAGATCCGCGCAACACCAACCATATTTTGGAGGTGATTGCGCATGAAAAGATCTCAATTTACCCAGGTGTACCTGGCATGTACATCGGGATTATCAATCATCCCAAGGTCAAAGAGTACAATCTGCACTCGATCAAAGCCTGTCTGAGCGCCGCCGCGGCCTTACCAGT
The DNA here is from genome assembly GCA_038247295.1 of Caldilineales bacterium. Lineage (GTDB taxonomy): Bacteria > Chloroflexota > Anaerolineae > Caldilineales > Caldilineaceae > JAPLGZ01. The sequence goes on from JBBRVA010000229.1 coordinate 3,883, forward strand.
AGAAGTGGCGCAGCAATTCGAAGCGATTACAGGTGGACGGCTGGTGGAAGGATTCGGTATGACCGAGTCTTCACCCTTGGCGATTGCCAACCCGATCAATGGCGAGAGCCGCGCCGGCTCGATTGGTTTGCCCGTCTCTAGCACAGAAGCCAAGATCGTCGCTTTGGATGCCGACGCCGACGGCAACTATGCCACTGTCCCCGAAGGTGGCGAAGGCGAGTTGTTGGTGCGCGGCCCGCAAGTGATGAAGGGGTATTGGAATATGCCAAGCGAAACCGACCAAACCGTTGATCGCGAAGGCTGGCTGCATACCGGCGACATTGTGAAGATGGACAAAGATGGTTATTTCTACATTGTTGACCGTAAGAAGGATCTGATTATTGCGAGTGGCTATAATGTGGTCCCGCGCGAGGTAGAAGAGGTAATTTATACCCATCCTCAGGTGCAGGAAGTGGCTGTAGCTGGCGCACCCCATCCTAAGCGCGGAGAAACGGTGAAAGCCTATATCATCCTAAAGGAAGGCGCACCATCAAACGAGGCAATGGAAAAAGAGATTATTGAGCATTGCCGGCAAAATCTGACGTCCTACAAAGTGCCGACAGCGATCGAGTTTCGCAAAGAACTGCCCAAGAGCCAAGTAGGCAAAGTGCTACGCCGTATCCTAGTAGAAGAAGAGAAGGCAAAGCTAGCGCAGGGATGACAAGCTGACAAGATGAAGGGATGACATAGGGATTTCTTTTATCATCCCTTCATCTTGTCAGCTTCTTTCGACACCACCAGCAACGAAAGATCAAGCCGACTGCGCAGCCTAAGACGCTGCCAGCGACAACGTCACCCACATAGTGAATGCCAAGGGCAATCCGACTCCAGCCAACCAGAATGGTGAGTGGCCAGGCAAGTACGCCCCAGCCGGGCGCCAGTGAACTCGCCCAGACGGCAATTGTGCTTAACCGGGCGGCGTGGCCACTAGGGAAGCTGTGGACATCGGCGCCTGCCCCATAAAGTAGATGGCCTTGCCCAGGCCGTGTACGCCGCACCCCCTGTTTGATCACCAACGTCAAGCCAATTGATGCGATCACACTGCTTAGCCAGGTGAGCACCAACCGAGTGCCGGCACCATCATCTTTACCCCGGCGCGCATAGGCAACTTTCAGTCCATATCCGGCCACAATTGCCCACAGCCAACTATCCCCCAGATGGGCGCTGATCCAAGCCAGCTGGTAAAGGCGCGCATTTTGGTTATGTGAATCTTGTTGCAACGCAATACGGTGACTGAGTGCAACATCCCAATGATGCAGCCGCCAGATAAGCGACCAGAAGAGATTACGCATGCAGCGCGCCCGTGTTATTCTGCGCTTGGCTTGCGACATCCGCACCGGAGCGCTGTTCTAAATAGGCCAACACCTGAGCTAACTGGTGTGGTTTGTCGACATCCATGCCTGGTTCGGCAAAAGGAAGAATGATCGCAGCTCCGCTAAGCCCAAGCCCTCGTTCAACCACACCCAGCACGTCGTGCAATCGCAAACGACGTAAAAGAAATTTAACGACAACGCCTAGCCCTAATAAGCGCAGTTGCCGGAAGACATTTTTACGATTGTCGATCATTTCTTGAATTAATGCCTGGCGCCCCAAGGCTGCGTGGATCGTGCCCAAAAATAGATCAGCACTACAGAAATCGCCCTCCAGCAAACGCAAATAACTGCGTTTGCTATTAGGGAACGTTGTCTCCATGGTTTGTTTTTCGACAATGCCCCAATAGACATCTTTTTTTAGAGGCTGACAAGCTTTGACAAACCAGTCCACCATCGAACCAGTGAGCAGGGGAACATCTCCGGTTAATAGTAGCCCATACTGTTCGGGTGATTTGGTTTGCGCCAACCAGGTAAAGCCGTGCACAATATTGTCCAGCATTCGCCCCTGGTCGGGTAGATAGTGTACCTCGCGCCCAAAATCGACGCCATCCTCTGCGCTGAGCCCCACAATCACAACACGATCCACCGTCTGGCTTTCGGTTAACGCCTTCACCACATGCCAGATCATCGGCTGGCCAGCAATTTTGATCAGCACCTTGTGGGGCTCGCCGCTCTGCTCAACCAACAGATCGGGTTTCGTCTGCGGTCGGGTGCGATCATAGCCGGCCAAGATCACGGCGTCAAAGCGTTCTTGCATAAGGATCTCCAACAAAATAAGACCGCGCCCTACCGAAGCAAAGATTCGTAGGGCACGGTCACAATTTTAATAGGCTCTGGTCGATTTTGAGCCGGAGATTGTACTCTTCGGCCATCAATTGCTCAAGTTGCGTCTCTAGTTGGCCAATCAGGCGTGGATTGACCGTAGGCAGTAACAACTGTTCACGTTCCAAGCGACGACGCGCTTGCTCAATCTGTCGCTGCACCTCTTGTTTGCGTGCGATCAAGGCGAAGCGATCCGACATGCGCTTACTCTTTAATGAATGGTTCCTCAGAGAAGTCGCGCGGTGTACGCGGGCGATAGAGAATATATGCTAAGCCTACACTCAGAAAGTAGAGCACAATCAACGGCCCCATCACAATCGCCATATTTACTGGATCAACTGTTGGCGTAATAATGGCCGCCACGATCGCAATAATCACAAACGCGTGGCGCCAGAAGTTTAGCAACTGCGGGCCACTGACCAGACCGGTGCGAGCCAAAAACGCTAAGATAACGGGCATCTCAAAGGAGACGCCAATCCAGAAAACGACGCGGGTAACAAAACTAATGTAGCGGTCAAACTGCCAAAGCTGTTCAATTTCGTCGCCAAAAAATTCTTGCAAAAAACCAATCGCAACGGGCAGCATCACATAGAAAGCAAAGGCTAAACCCGCCACAAAAAGGCCAACAATGGCTGGCAAAGCGAGCAAGAGTGCGCGTTTCTCGTGTGGATAGAGGCCTGGCGCAGCAAAAGCAATGAGTTGATAAACAATAATCGGCATCGCAAAACAGGCACCCAACATGAAACTAATCTTAAAGATATTAATCAGCGTATCGGGTGGTCCAGTCGAGATCAGTGGTGCGCCGCGCAATGGCAATTTGATGAATTCCAAAAGTGGGTCGGCAAAAAAGAGGGCGATCATAGCCCCCACGACCAAGCTGGACACAATCCAGATCAAGCGGGTACGTAGTTCCAGTAGATGCTCCATGAGCGTCATCTGGCTGGTTTCAATTGGATCAAAGCGTGGTGGTTGTGGATTAGTTATCGTCGCCATAATGTTTCTATATCAATCAACTGAGGATCATTTGTTGCTTGCGGCTGCCCCGATTTATCCAGCATCACTTGTGGTATCAACTTTGCCGTTCATAACAACGGGTGTAGCTGTTACACTGGCCATGATGCTAGGTTCTACCGGCTGCTCTTCCTTGGGCGGTACCGCCGCTGGCACATCCGGTGTATGTGAAGCTTCGCCATTCATACTAGCAGGCTGGGCAGGACTAGGTAGTTCCTTGGCCGGTGGCAAAATTTGATTTTCCACCGCTGGGAAGACCTGAACACTCGTATCAGCAGGCTTACTATCTGGATCCGCACCCTTGTCGTCCGCGCTCTTATCCGCTACAGTCGGTTTAGCAGGTGTTTTAGTGACGGTAGTGGCTGGTTTTTTCGGAGTGGTCGTTGTGGTTGATTTATCCGTAGCCACTGTTTTCGCTGGTGTAACCGGTTTGGGGGTAGTCGCCGCTGGCGTCGCCGCTTTAGGCTTACTTTCTTTCACTTCTTGCGTGGGGTTTGCCATTTCATTGAAAATTTTGCGCGGGTTGATCTCATCTAACGCATTCAATTCATCGCTGAATTGCGCCATCAGTTCACTTGATAAATTGCGTACATATCCCCAATATTTAGCAATCTCACGCAAGGTGCTCGGTAAACGCTCTGGCCCCAGCACGATCAGCGCAATAATGGCAATAAAGAAAAGTTCGCCTATCCCAATGCCTAAAAAGCCGTCCATAGTCTCCTGTCCCGGTACTCAAGGAAACAGAGGCAACGAATTTGGCCAGTTTACGCGTATCTTAGCGCGCAAAGCTGTGTTTATTCGCGTTCTGCGCCTAGAACAATTTCCGCGCCACTTCATTCAATGCAGAACCAAGTACACCATTGATAAATCGAGGGCTGCTATCACCGCCAAAGGATTTCGCCAATTCTACAGCTTCGTTAATGACTACTTTCGGTGGCGTAGCGAGTTCCTTACTTCCGATCTCGAATAGTGCCATACGCAAGATATTGCGATCGATCACAGCCAACTGATCAACCGGCCATTCGGTCGCATACTTATGGATTAAATCGTCGAGAACGGTTCGATTTGTGACGACACCACTGACCAACCAACGTAAAAAGATGATGCCCTGTGGTTCAAATTTATTTTTAGGTAGATGTTCATCAACCACATGGCCTGGCTGATGGCCCACAATATCAACTTCGAATAATGTTTGCAACGCTACCCGACGGGCAAGCCGTCGTTGTTTGATCATCAACTGATGATCTTCCGCCAATGAACGCTGTTCGCTAGCGCGCCCTTCATCCGGGGCTGATTTGGCGATTGGTGTCACGCCATTACTTAGTTCATTCATAAGTTAATTGCCAATTTACACCATCACCAGTCCACCATCCACCGTTAGCACTTGGCCCGTAATAAAGCTGGAACGTTCAGCTGCGAGAAAAGCAACTGCCCAAGCCACTTCTTCAGGTGTACCCATACGACCAACTGGTGTATCTCGAATAATAGCATTATGTTGCTCTTCATTCAAGACAGCAGTAAGCGCGGTAGGGATAAAGCCAGGTGCAACAGCATTGACGGTGATATTACGACTTGCCACTTCGCGCGCCAGGCTCTTGGTAAAGCCAATAATCCCGGCCTTGCTGGCCGCATAGTTCGCTTGCCCGGCCTGTCCTATTAAGCCTACCACACTGGTAATGTTAATAATCCGTCCCCAACGGCTCTTGAGCATGCCACGTAACACAGCACGTGAAAGCGCATAAACACTCTTAAGATTCGTCGTAATGACGGTATCCCAATCTTCCTCTTTCATACTCAGTAACAGCGTATCGCGCGTCGTGCCGGCATTGTTGACCAAAATATCCAAGCCGCCTAGCTCTTGCTGCACTTGTTTCACCAAGTTAGCCGCTTGTTCGGTATTGCTCACATCGGCCTGGAAGATCGCGCAGACACCGTCACGCTGGCGAATTTCTTCGGCGATCAGATTGGCGCCGTCGGCATTACCACGATAATGGATCGCAACCTTGGCGTTGGCGGCCGCAAATTCTTTCGCAATGGCCGCCCCAATGCCACTGCTGCTCCCTGTTACCAACACGACTTTCCCCGAAAAATCCATAAGCCTCTTATCAATGTGAATGGGTAATAATGAATGGTTAACGGTTGCTATGTGTCAATAGCGTTGATTATACCGCGGAACGAATGAAATGGCGAATATGAAATAGTTGTTGGGTTGCCGCAAATAAGCATCAAAGAAATAATTTCCTGACTTGCTTGCAGCAATGAAGCGCAAATAAAAAAGGAACCAATTTAGACGGCTTCTAATCGAGAACGTGTGTAAAATCTGCACAGGAGGCGTAGGCACACCCTCAAGCTGTTCTGGTCGCACGGGGCCGTGCTCCCTGCTCAATTGCGCAATGTTTATTTGGGTTCTCGATCAGAGCAGCAAACTTCAGGCCAGCAGACGATCCACAAATGCCTTGACACCTTCTGGGGTGTTTACCGTTGACCGCTGCACATTGCGGTCGATCCGGCGCATCAGCCCGCTTAGCACGTCACCCGGTCCAAGCTCGACAAAGTGGGTGGCGCCAGCACCGACAGCAAATTGCATCGAAGCTGTCCAGCGTACACTGCCGGTGAGTTGCGCCACCAACTCGCGGCGAATGGCGGCCACATCGGTCAAAGGCTGGGCGCTTGTGTTGCCAATCACGGGCACGCTTGGCGCGGCAATTGGCGTCGTCTCAATTGCACTACGCAGCGCATTCGAAGCCGGTTGCATCAATGGACTATGCGCCGCAATGCTCACTGCTAATGGCATCACGCGTTTGGCGCCCGCCGCGCTAAGCGCAGCCATTGCCGCCTCCATTCCTGGGCGGTCGCCAGAAATTACGACCTGCCCTGGACAATTATCGTTAGCCACACCCACAATGCCGCCGTTCGCCGTTGCTTCAGCACAGATGGCACTGACCTGCGCCTCATCTAAACCCAAAATGGCGGCCATCATCCCAGGCGCCTGCTCGCCGGCTTCTTTCATTAACCGGCCGCGTTCACGCACCAGCCGCAACCCATCCGCAAAAGAAAGACTGCTCGCAGCAACCAGCGCCGTGTATTCACCCATGCTATGCCCAGCCACAAAGGCTAGGCCATTGGATGGCGATAATG